>JAIPDU010000128.1 GCA_021737525.1 Desulfohalobiaceae bacterium
CCCGGCGATGAAGAGCAGTCTGTACCCGGCCCCCTTCAGCAGGAGCCGTTCCAGATGAAAGCGAATGGCGTTGCGCAGGCGGAAGCTCACACGCATCTCCTGGTGAAGATTGTGATTCACGGGATGGGCGCTTGACCGACGAATCCCACCGGCCTAGGATAGCTCATGCTCCGGGAAAGGACAAATATTCTGGCACCGCTATCTGGTATTCGTGATACGGAAACGACCACCGAGAACCCGGACCCCGGACCCCGGAAGGGTGAACCGTGAACGCCCAACGCGGAACGAACAACTGGGAACGCAGAAAGCAGCAAAGGAGACCTCGGTATGGACCTCTTCCACGTGAATCGCGACACCTGCAATCGGGACGGAATCTGTGCCGCGTGCTGCCCCGCGCGGATCATCGCCCTGTCTTCCGAGGGCTATCCGGAGCCGGTGGAGGAGGCGGATCAGCTCTGCATCAGGTGCGGGCAATGCGTTGCCGTCTGTCCCACGGCGAGCCTCGCTCACCGGGACATGCCCCTGGAGCAGTGCCCCTCCCTGGACCGGGACAAGCTCCCCACACAAGAGCACGTTGAGCACTTCTTCCGGGCCCGCAGATCCATCCGGGCCTACAAGGACAAGACCCCGGACCCGGAGCGCATTCAGCGGCTCATCGAGATGGCGCGCTACGCCCCGACCGGTCACAACTCTCAATGCGTGGAGTGGGCCGTGCTGGGGGACAGAGGGGAGCTGCAGCACCTGGCCGGCCATGTGGCGGACTGGATGCGCTGGATGATTCAGAACATGCCCCAAATGGCCAGCGCCGTGCACATGGACAAGACCATCGCGCGCTGGGAGGACGGCGAGGACGTGATCTTCCGGGGCGCGCCCATGCTCATCCTGGCCCACGCGAACAAGGATCTGCCCCCCGCTCCCGCTGCCTGCACCATCGCCACGGCCTATCTGGAGCTGGCGGCGACCACCATGGGCCTGGGTGGCTGCTGGGCCGGCTATTTCATGGCTGCAGCTGGCAACTATCAGCCCCTTCAGGAGGAGCTGCCCCTGCCTCAGGGAAACAAGTGCTTCGCCGCGATGATGATCGGCCATCCCCGCTACAGCTATCACAGATTGCCCCTGCGCAAGCCGCCCTCCATCACCTGGCGCATGCCCTGAGGGCTCGGAAGTCGAAGATCGGAGGCCGGAAAGAAAGAGAGCCCGCGAATTATCGCGAATCATCGCGAATGAAAAGAAAAGTGCGCTTCGCTGATCGCGAAGCGCACTGATTCATCCCCGCTTATGCGATACGTTTCATAAGGCCTTGTTCCCCGGCGGACGGCAAATGCCTCTGCCGGAATACTTATTGCCATCCGGGCCTTGATCCTTGCGCCTTGTTGGGACAGAATCTGCGTCCGACGTGGATTCCCCCAAACCATTCATTTCCCGTTAAAGGAGTGAACATGAGCCTGGAAGAGCGTATTCAAAGCATTCTCGAGGACAAGGGCATCGCCTATAACGTCCTTGAACACGAGCCGGTGTACACCAATCCGACCATGGCCGAGGCCCTGGGCGCGAGCGAAGCGGAAACGGTCAAGTCCCTTGTGGTCAAGACCAAGGAGGGAAATCTGGCGGTCGTGGTCCTGCCCGGCGATGCCAGGATGGAATGGAAACGGGCCGCCGCCGGCCTGGGAACCAAGAAGGTCAGCTTCGCCAAGCCGGAGGTCGTCTCCGAACAGGTGGGCTGCGACGTGGGATGCGTGCCGCCCTTCGGCCATCTGGTCTCCCTGCCCGTGGCCATGGAACCCGCGCTCAGCTCCGGCTCGCAGCTGTATTTCAACCCCGGCAGGCACGACCGGTCCTACAGGCTCCGGGCGGAGGACCTGGTCACGGTCTGCCAGCCCTCCTTTCTGCCGGCTCCCGAGGAGCAGGGATAGCCAGCCGCGGCCACGGGATCGGCCCCGGCGAGAAACCTTCTCCCATAAAAAACCACCCCAGGACGCAAGGGATGATGAACACGGATCTGGTGGATACCCATGCCCATATGTGCGCCCCGGAGCTTAAAAACGACCTGGAGGGAGTGCTGCATCGAGCCCGCGAACAGGGAATCGGCGCGATCATCTCCGTGGCCGAGGACCTGGAGGAGGCCCGGGGAAATCTGGAGCTCGCACGGAGACATCCGCTCATCCTGCCCGCGGCTGGCCTCTATCCGGGAAACGCCGACATAGAGCGCGCCGCACGGATGCAGGAGTTTATCCGCAGCCAGCGGGAGCATCTCGCAGCCATCGGCGAAGTGGGGCTCGACTTTCGGCTTGCGGAGAGCGAGGAGACTAGGGAGCTGCAGCGGGAGGTCCTGGTTGGATTCGTCCGCCTGGCCCTGGAGCTGGATCTGCCCTTGAACGTCCACTCCCGCTCCGCGGGACGGCACGCCGCGGACCTGCTCATCGAGCACGGAGCGCGGCGGGTGCAGATGCACGCCTTCGACGGCAAGGCGGGGTCAGCGCAAAAGGCCGTGGAGGCGGGATACTTCTTCTCCCTTCCACCCTCCGCCTCCCGCTCCAGGCAGAAGCAGAAGCTCATCCGTCAGCTGCCCCTGTCCTGCCTGCTGCTGGAGACCGACTCTCCGGTGCTGGGCCCTTCCCCGGAGGAGACCAACGAGCCGGCCAACCTCGCCGTGGCCCTGCGCACCATCGCGGAGATCAAGGAGATCTCCATGGAGCAGGCCCTGGAAGCGGTGCGGGAGAACACCAGGCGGCTCTACGGGGACCTCGCGGGCCCGCGGGGATAGGCGAACCCGCCGGACCACCCGGGTCAGCGCCGGACCCAGCCCAAGCGCACACCCCACTATCCGGAGGCGGACATGCCCTTTGCTCTATTGATTGTGGCCGGCCTGTACCTGGCCTATGTGCTCGCGCTCTTCCTTCTCCAGAGGCGTCTGATGTTCCCCGGAGCGCCTCCCGTTCCCACGGAGGCACCCCCTGACACGAACATACAGCGACTGTGGATCGAAACCCGGCAGGCCAGCTGCGAGGCCTGGTTCCTGCCTCCCTCCCAGGGGGAACCTCCCTGTCCAGCGATTCTCTTCGCCCACGGCAACGGGGAGCGCATGGAGCAGTGGGCGGAGCCCTTCCAGGAGTTCACAGCCATGGGCCTGGCCGTGCTCCTGGTGGAATATCCCGGATACGGCCGATCCCGGGGCAAGCCCAGCCAGAAGGTGATCACGGAGGTCATGACCCTGGCCTTTGACACGCTCGCCGCAAGAGAAGATGTGGACCCCAAAGGGATCATCGCCATGGGCCGGTCCATCGGTGGCGGCGCTGTCTGCTGCATTCCCCCGGAAAAACCTGCGGCCCTGGTGCTCAGCTCCACCTTCACCAGTGTCCGGGCCTTCTCCCGTTCCTTCCTCTATCCCTCATTCGCTGTGCGCGATCCCTTCGACAACATCGCGGCCCTGCGCGCCTACTCCGGGCCGGTGCTCATCATCCACGGCAGACAGGACGGCACCGTCCCCGTATCCCACGCAAGGGCCCTGGCCGGAGCAGCCGCAAGATCCCGCCTTCTGCTCGAGGACTGCGGCCACAACGACTGCCCTCCGGACTGGTCCGGGTTCTGTATACAGGTCCGGGAATTCCTGCGGGCGAACCACGTTCTGGCCCATCAGGGGCAAGGGGAGTAGATGGCCTCGCCCGCGCGGAACACCCACCATTCCCGGCGGATCGAGGATAAGGAATCAGGAAGAGGCAAGGCGATCTCCGCACCCAATTGGTGAAGAGCTGCGGGGCGAGTCGTATGAAGTGCCGAAAGGAAAGCTTTATCCCGTCTGCCGGACCTCTCAAGGCCCTGCCTCGACGTCGCTGAGCAGGACGTTGTCATCGGTAAATTCCTCGCCCGCTGCCCTGGAGAAGGCGCAGACCAGGTCGTTGACATCCAGCCTGTTCTTCTCGGACTCGGAAAGGTCCAGGATGATCCTGCCCTTGTGCATCATGACCAGCCTGTTGCCGTAGCGCAGGGCGATCTCCATGTTGTGGGTAACCATCAGGGTGCTCATCTGGTCCCTTCCGACGATCATGTCCGTCAATTCGAGCACGGTCTGAGCGGTCTTGGGATCCAGGGTGGCGATGTGCTCGTCGAGCAACAGGATGGAGGGCGTGCTTATGGTGGCCATGACCAGGGCCAGGGCCTGTCTCTGGCCGCCCGAGAGAGTGCCCACCTGGGTCCCCAGCCTGTCCTCCAGCCCGAGGCCGATCTGGGACAGGGCATCGGCGAAAAGCTTCCGCCGCTTCCTGTTTATGGCAATCCTGAGCCCCCTCCTCCAACCGCGCATCAGGGCGAGGGAGAGGTTCTCCTCTATGGTCAGGTTGGCCGCGGTCCCCACCTCCGGCTCCTGCCAGACCCTGGCGACATAGCTGGCGTGCCTGAACTCCTCCAGCCTGGTGACATCATGTCCGTGGATCAGCACTTTGCCGCCTCTCTCCGGGGGAAAGACGCCTGCCACGATGTTGAGCAGAGTGGACTTGCCGGCGCCGTTACTGCCGATCACGGTCACGAAATCCCGCTCCTTGATCCGCAGATCGACCCCGTTGAGGGCGTTCACCTCATCCACGGTGCTCCGGTTGAACACCTTCCTGATATTTTCGAGCTCAAGCACGCTCATAATCCAGTCACATCCTGGATGCCGGCGGCACCCATTCCCCGCGCATGCGTTTTCTTACGTAGGGAATGCCCAGCACGACAATGACAAGCAGAGAGGAGATCAGCTTCAGGTCTCCCGGTTGCAGCCCCACTCGCAGCGCGATGGTTATAAAAAGCCTGTAGGCGAAGGTCCCCACGAAACAGCACAGCAGTATCGCCGTAATGCCCCTGGGGTTGCCCAGAAGCCCCTCCCCGAGAATAATCGAGGCCAGGGCCATGACGATAATGCCGATACCCATTCCCACGTCGCAGAAGCCCTGATTCTGGGCCACCAGGGCACCGGCCAGGGCGACCAGGCCGTTGGACAGGGCGCATCCGATGAGGATGTTTTTATTGGTGTCCGCGCCCAGGCTGCGCACCATCTTTTCATTGTCCCCGGACGCCCTTAGGGACAGGCCGATTTCTGTTCGCAGGAACCAGTTCAGGACCAGAAATATGAAAAGCGCCACCAGACTGGAGAAGACTATGGACAGGGTCAGCCCCTGAAGACCCAGGAACTCGCCGAAAAGATCGAAGGAAGTGACGTCGCGGAGCAGAGGGACGTTGGCCCCTCCCATGATCCGGAGATTGACCGAATATCCCCCCACCATGATCAAAATGCCCGAGAGCAGGGCGCTTATGCGCAGCGCCGTGTTCAGGAGGCCGGTGATGCATCCGGCTACCAAGCCCGCGCCGAAAGCCGCGGC
>JAIPDU010000129.1 GCA_021737525.1 Desulfohalobiaceae bacterium
CCCTGCCTCTTTAGCTCAGAATGTATCCCCAAGTATTTGGTTCGCTTTTTGCATTAGAGCGTGGACATCGGGCTCTTTCGGTGCGCAGGATCGCGGGGCTCCGGCGGCGCAGCCGTTTTTATCGGGCCCGGAGAGACGGTCCGGAGGGGATGGCCCGCACAAGTCACGCAATTGACATCCCTTTTTGTATCCTCTGCATACGGGGATACTGCAGCAAAGAGCCAAGGCGGAACCGAATCCTGGAGCGCGGTGACGTTTCATAAAGCCGCCCTGGAGATACTTCCGGGGAGATAATGCGCAACCGCTTCCGGCATGGCGGTGGGCGGTCAAAAAGGTGGAGTATGGCTCAGGAAGCAAGAAGCACGACGAACATCATCGATCGCATCAGGCAGTGGCCGCGTTCACGGCAGATCAGCCTGGCCCTGGTGGCACTCATCTCCTTGGCCGCCTTCGCCTGGATCATATTCCAGGCCCAGCAGATTCCCTACAAGACCCTTTTCGCCAATCTGTCCCAAAAAGAGGCCTCCTCAGTCGTTCAATGGCTCAAAAAGGAGGGGGTGTCCTACAAGCTGGCCGATCAGGGCAAGACCATTCGCGTGCCCTCGAACGAGGTCTACTCCACCCGGTTGAAGCTCGCCGGAGCCGGATTGCCCAAGGGTCAGGGGGTGGGATTGGAGATTTTCGACAAGCAGGACTTCGGGGTCACCAAATTCACCCAGCAGGTCAACTATCAGAGGGCCTTGCAGGGCGAGCTTGCCCGAACCATCAGCAGTCTGGGGCCAGTGGAAAACGCCCGCATCCATCTGGTCATGCCCGAGGAGCGCCTGCTCCGGGAGCAGCAGAAGAAAACCAAGGCCTCGGTGATGCTGAAAACCAAGCGGAATCGGAGCCTGGACCAGCGCCAGATCGGTGGGATCGTTCATCTCGTTTCCGGCAGCATCAAGGGGCTGGAAAAGGACAACGTGACCGTGGTGGACCACAGGGGTCAGCGCCTGACCGAGAACAACGAGGGGCTGGACAGCCCCATGTCCCCGCAGAAGCTGAAATACAAGCAAAAGGTGCAGACGCAACTGGAAGAGAAGGCGCAGTCCCTTCTGGATCGCGTTTTCGGGCCCGGCCGGGCTCTGGTCCGGGTGACCGCGGATCTGGATTTTACCCGGAAACAAACAACGGAGGAAGTCTTTGACACCGGCAACGTGGTGCCGCGCAGCGAAAAGGAGATCACCCAGGAGTCCGGTGGCCGCCAGGTTGGAGGCGTACCCGGTGCCCAATCCAACCTGGGCGGAAACGAGACAGCCTTTGCGAGCGCTCCAAGCTCGCGCAGCGAGGAGGTTGTCAATTACGAAATCGGCAAGGAGATCAATGAGATCACCAAACCCATAGGCGGCGTGGAGCAGCTGTCCGTATCCGTTCTGGTCGGGGAGTCCGGGCAGGGGGGACAGGAGGCTCAAGCCGCATCCGGAGTGAGCCAGCAACAGCTGGATTCGGTGAAGACCATGGTCTCCAGTGCCCTGGGCCTCAGCAGGGACAGGGGGGACCGGATCGAGGTGGTTTCCATGCCCTTCCGCAAGAGCGTCATGGAGGGCAAGGGGGTCTCGGCATCCGAAGACGTGGGGATACAGAAATACCTTCCCTTCGCCAAGTACGGGGCCGTCCTCATCGGCCTGATCCTGGTCTATCTCTTTCTGGTCCGGCCCCTTATCCAGACCCTTCAGGGCGAGGTCCGCGAGCACTACAAAACCGTTCAGCAACTGGAGGACGAGCAGTCCCCACAGCCCAAGATCCCCTCCAAGGATCAGCCCATTGAGCAGCTCCGCAGCGAGATCTCGCAGTCCAGCATCAGTCCATCCCAGGTGGTGAAGGCCTGGCTGAAGGAGGGGTAGCTCCTGTTAGAAGTTCAGGTTGTAGAGTCAGAGATTGCGATATTTTTTTGTTCACAAAAGAATGTGCGCATATGAAATGAGATTCTTCAGTCGCGACGCTCCTTCGGAATGATAAGAAGGTCGAACCCTGAAGATTGCACCTCGAACGTTGAACCTAGAACGCCGTATTTCGGAGAGCGCAGTATGGAATTCGCCAAGATGTCCGGAATCGAGAAAGCCGCGATCCTGTTGCTCTGTCTGGGCGAGGATACCACCGCCGAGGTTTTCAAGGAGCTCAGCGACTTCGAGGTCCGGATGGTCAGCCGGAGCATGGCCCAGTTCGACCATGTCCCCGCGGATGTGGCCAAGGCGGCCCTGGACCAGTACAGGAAGACCCAGGAGGAGTATGCCGGGATCTTCGTCGACGGCGGTGAGTTCATGAAGAACGCGATCAGCTCCAGCGGGGATCCGGAACGAGTGCAGTCCCTTCTGGACGAAGTCGTCTCCGGCAGCGAATCCAGGCCCCTGGAAACCATCTCCATGATGGATCCCCGCACCATCGCCGGCCTGTTGCAGAACGAGCATCCCCAGACCATCGCCTTGATTCTGTGCACCCAGAAGTCGGATCACACCGGGAAAGTGCTGCCCTTTTTCCAGGAGGAGCTCAAGGCCGACGTCATCCACAGGGTGGCCAAGATCGACAAGGTCTCCCCGGAAGTGCTGAGGCAGATCGAGACGGCCCTGCAAAAGGAGATCGGCGGTATCATCAGCAAGGAGCAGCAGCAGGTGGGCGGGGTGGACAAGGTTGTGGACATCTTGACCCGCATGGAGCAGGGCGTGGATCAGACCCTGCTCAATTATATCGAGGAGGCCGATCCGGAGCTGGCCGAGGAGATCCGCAAGAAGATGTTCACCTTCGAGGATCTGGTGGGCGTGGATGACCGCGGTATGCAGCAGATCCTGCGCGAGGTGGATAACCAGACCATGACCACCGCCCTGAAGACGGCTTCGGAAACCGTACAGGACAAGATCTTTTCCAATATCAGTCAACGGGCCAGGGAGATCATCAAGGAGGACCTGGAGGCCCTGGGACCCATGCGCCTGTCGGATGTGGAAGCGGCCCAGCAGAGTATCGTGCAGATAGCGTTACGGCTGGAACAGGAGGACAAGATTGTCATACCAGGGCGAGGTGCAGATGAGGTCTTTGTCTAAGATTTACCGGGGCGGGGCCCGGGACTTGATCCAGAAAATGGAATTCCGGGATCTGGAGGATCTGGAGGAATCCGAGAACGGGATGTTTATCCCCTCCAGCGGATTTTCGGGGGATCCGGAGAGCAAGGAGAGAGCCTCGAACGGGGAAAGGGAGGGGGCCCATTCCTCTTCCTCCGGCGAGGAGGAGCAGGATTCCGGACTTTCCCAGCAGGAGGTGGAGGCCATCCGGGAGGAGGCCCATAACCGGGGGAGACAGGAAGGGGTCGAAGAGGGATATACCCGGGGCAAGCAGGACGGCAGGCAGGAGGTGGAACAGGAGTTCGATCAAGCGGTTCAGGCCCTTGGCGAGGCAGTGGAGCAGATCAACGGGCTGCGCCGTTCTATCCTGGATTCCAGTAAGCAGGACATGGTGCGCCTGGTCCGGACCATTGCGGAAAAGGTGATCCATGTTGAGGTGCGTTCCCGGGAAAAGCCCATCCTCAGGGCAGTGGAGAAAGCCATCCATGCCGCGGTGCAGTCCGAGGAATACCGCGTTCGGGTGAACCCCGAGGACATGAGCCTGGTTACGGAGAACAAGCCCCTGTTTCTGGCCAGCATAAGCGGTTTGCAGAATATCGTTATCGAGTCGGACGAGGAGATATCCCGGGGCGGCTGCGTGGTGGAGTCCGATCAGGGCAAGGTGGATGGCACCATCGAGACCCAGCTGGAGAAGATCCAGGAGCAGTTGGACGCCCGGATCGCAAGCGAGGACACCTCATGGAGCAACTGATCCAGACGGTCAAGGATACTCCCCCCCTGCGGGTGCGGGGCAAGGTCACCAATATCATCGGGCTGATCATCGAGGGGTATTGCCCCGAGGCTTCGGTGGGGTCCATGTGCGACATCGTTCCCCTGCGGGGCGGCTGCTCCGTTTCCGCGGAAGTGGTCGGCTTCCGGGATTCCCGGGCCCTGCTCATGCCCCTGGGGGAGCTGCGGGGACTCGGTCCGGGGAGCCTGATCCGGGTTCGCCATTCCCGGGCCGGAATCCGGGTGGGCGAAGGGATGCTGGGCCGTGTCTTCGACGCCCTGGGAAATCCCATCGACGGAATGGCCTCCCCCTGCCTGTCTCGGGAGATGCCCCTGTACGCCCTGCCTCCGGGTCCCATGGAACGGGAGCAGATCACCTCACCCATGGATCTGGGCATTCGATCCATCAACGCCACCCTGACCACCGGTATGGGACAGCGCATGGCCATTATGGCCGGCTCGGGCGTGGGCAAGAGCACCTTGCTGGGGATGATGGCCAGGGACACCCAGGCGGATGTGAACGTGATCGCCCTGATCGGGGAGCGGGGCAGGGAGGTCCGGGAGTTCATCGAACAGGATCTGGGCAGCGAGGGCCTTAAGCGTTCGGTCCTGATCGTGGCCACCTCGGATCAATCCCCGCTCCTGCGCATGCGGGGGGTTTTCGCCGCCACGAGCATTGCGGAGTATTTCTGCAATCAGGGCAAGAACGTGCTCATGCTCATGGACTCCGTGACCCGCTACGCCATGGCCATGCGGGAGATCGGGCTCGCCGTGGGCGAGCCGCCGACAAGCAAGGGATTCCCTCCCTCGGTCTTCGCCCAGATGCCCAAGTTCCTGGAGCGGGCGGGGAACTACAAGGGAAAGGGCAGCATCACCGGCCTGTATACAGTCTTAGTGGAAGGGGACGACATGAACGAGCCGGTCACGGACACGGTGCGATCCATACTGGACGGGCACATCGTTCTTTCCCGGCAGTTGGCCTCCAAGAACCACTACCCGCCCATCGACGTGCTCCAGTCCTCCAGCCGCCTCATGAACGATCTGGTGGAGGAGGAGCATCAGCGCTGGAGCGGCCGGCTCAAGGACGTGCTCGCCACGTACCAGGAGTCCGAGGATCTGATCAATATCGGGGCCTACTCCTCGGGGAGCAACAAGCGCATCGACGACGCCCTGAAGCACATTGATCCGGTGAACGCATTCCTTCGGCAGAGCAAGGAGGAAAAAGTCCCCTTGGATCAGGCGGTCCGGGAAATGAAAGCCGTGTTCCAGCCGGATGGCGGATGACAGAGGTCGGAGGTCGGAGGTCGGAGGTCGGAGGTCGGAGATCGGAGGTCAGAGGTCGGAGGTAAGAGGTCGGAGGTCAGAGGTCGGAGGTAAGAGGTCGGAGGTCAGAGGTCAGAGGTCGGAGGTCGGAGGTCGGATGATTTAAAGACTGGCCGCCTCCTGCCGGTTGGAGAAGGTATCCGGGAATGAACATGG
>JAIPDU010000130.1 GCA_021737525.1 Desulfohalobiaceae bacterium
GGGGTCCACAAGAAGGATGTACTCGCCCTTGGGAAATTTGGCCGGGATCTGAATGAGATCGGCCTGCTCCTCGGAGGCGAGGGCGCAGAGAACGCCCGCCCGTTGCATGCGGTGCACGATGATCCTGTGGGCAAACTCGTCCAGGCGCTGCACCGAGTCCCCCGTGGCATTGGTATCCCCGGTTTCCCCCAGGATATCCACCAGCCCGGCCTTATTCACCTCGCGGGAAATGATCTTGGCCGAAAAGATGAGCTCATTGAGCAGCCTGGTGAACTGCCCCGAGGCCATGGGGCTCTGCTTCTGGTGCAAAAGCAGATGCTCCGTCACTGTTATCTGACGCATAGGTTCCTCCTGTGGCGATCTTGCGCTCTTCCTGTGGCAGATGCAGCTTCTTCCTTGCGCTGAGGAGTTGCCATCTTTTTTCGATCTGGGGCTACCTGGCGGAAGCAAGGACTTCCTGAGCGCCCCGCCAGGCCGGAGTCAGCTCTCCTGTTGGATCTCCACGGCGTAGAAAAAGGGCTCCTGTCCTATATAACGAGCCATCCACTGAAAGACCCTGTCCTGGATACGGCATCTGCCCCAGCAATTGCTCTCCAACCGCTGATCCCATTCCGCTTCAGCCAGATGCTTGCTTGCCCCGTCGTATTCACCCGCCCAGAGAACTTGCCCCTGGCTTACCGCGACAAGCTCATTACTGCGGGAAGAGGATTCCATCAGGGAGGAGAAATCGAAGGCCAAGACAAGATAGCCCTTATGCCGGCCGCTGGAATACAAGGCCTTGAGCAGGACGGCGTCCCTACCGAAGCGGCTCTTGCCGTACATGGCGTGCAGATCCCTGTCTTCCCACTGGCCGGCCTTGCGCACGACCTCTTCCATGACCGGCAGCCATTCCTCCTTTTCCGGCTGTCGCGCCCGAACCTCTCCCTCTGGGTTTATCACGGAGATCCCCGCAACCCAGGGGAACTCGGACAAAAGCCTTGCAAAGTTCGCGCCGTCTCCATTTCCCGGCTCCAGGGTCCGAAAGGCCTGAATCATGGTTTGCAACCGAGTGTCCACCGGATAGACGATCCGGGCCACTCTCTGCTCGACAGGGTTGAGCTTGCTTCCTCCCTCCAGCTCGAGATTCTCGGACCAGACGAGATCCCCGGAAACCTCCTTCACCTCCTTGAATCCTCCGCATCCAGCGCTCACAAGACACAGCACGATCAGCACCAACGTTGTTCGAAGACCCATCTTCAGCTTCCTTTATCCGGCAATCCGTTTCCCTGTACGCACTCGACCGTCGTCCGCAAACCCGGCTCCGCCTGGATTCGCTTTTTTGTTGTATTTCAAAAAGTTAGCCCTATTTCATACAACCCTTATTCCCGGGCCGACCCGGGCACAACCAAGCATGAAAAGGTGCAGAGCGAAGGCAGGCGGGGCGCTTGAGCGCCGGTTTCATCCCGGGTTTCACCTGACGGGGCCAGCAGCACCTGCCCGAATACCAGGTCAACCAGATCTGTTCGAGGCAGGATTCTCGTTTGAGCTTGGGGTGGTTCATTACACCACAATGCTTGCTTATTGCGGTATGAACAAAGTGATGGTGCTATATGAAACCCAGCTCAAGCGGCCCCGCCTGGATTCGCTTTTTTCTTGTATTTCAAAAATTTAGGCCCATTTTCATACAAAAAATGGACGAAAAGGAGAGGTGCCCCTGCGCACCACCCCGGTTTATCCCCTGTTTTCAAGCCTTTCGGCCAGCCTTTCCAAATTGTGGATCAATTCCGTCTCGCCGCGGTCAGAGGCTGCATCTTCCTCTCCCTCCTGCCTGTCCCCGGAGGACTCCTCTGGTTGTGCCTCCTCTGGCTCCACCTTATTGCCGGAAGTGGCCTCGAGCTGCTCCTTCACCCTGTCTATCCGCTCCTGCAGCTTCTCCCGCTCCCTGGCCGATGTGGCTGCTGCCTGCAATTCGGAGTAGATGTCCAGGGCCTGGGCGTAGTCACCCTGTGAAACAAGGATATCCGCCATGGTCTTGGTCCGGTAGGGATCGCGCCCCTCGTCCTCGCCTTGCGTTGCGGCGTCCGCGGAGCCGGAGCACCCCATGCTCGCCGTTTCAGGGTCAGCTTCGGAGGGAGACCGGTCAATGTCCATGCTTTCCCCTGCACCTGGAAAATTCTGCAACCCGCGACGCAATACTTCGGCCCAATTCGGCGAGTGGTTCTGAAAGCAACGAGCCAAAAAGCGAAGTGCCACTGCTGCGTCGGTCTGGCCCTCGGGTTCCATGTTCTCCGCCCAGTGCTCCCAGAAGGCCGGGTATTTCCGCAGCACCGCGCTCACCATATGCAGCTGCTCCCGAGCTTCCTCCGTGCGTCCCTGTTCCCGGAGGGTCTCGTGCAAAAGCAGCCTGGCCTCGAAATGCTCCTGATATCTGCTCAGCCCCGACTCCAGGGTGGATATCGCTTTACCCGCCTCCCCGCGTTCCAGATAGAGTCGCGCCAGAGGCAGAAACAATCGCGATCCCGGATCCGCGGCCAGAAGTTCCTCGTAGAGCTTGATCTTGTCGTCCTGCATAGAGCATCCTTTGCCGGCCCATTCCCGTATCGCCCCGTCTCCGGGACCAGGCCGGCCGCCTAGGGGTCGAAGGGGATGTAGAGCACTTCCCCCTGCTCCACAAACCCCATCCTCGTCCGAACCACTTTGCCCTTATAGACCGTGCTGTTCTTGAGCAGGCGGATGCGCTGGCTCAAGCGCACATTCTCCGACTTGACCTCTTTCAGCTCCGAATGGAGCTCACCTCTGGTTTGGCGGATCTCGCGATACTGCTGCAGGGCCTTTCCCGGTCCGAGGATCTGATACAGCAGAACCAAATTGACTCCGATAAAGGCCCATATCAGGATGCGGCAAAGCATCGACTAATACCGCCCCGTACACGCTCTATGCTCTGAGCTCCCGGATGCGAGCAGATCCCTGAACTCCGTGAGCAACATCTGGATGGCCCGCTCCAGGCGCAGCAGATCCCCTTCCTCGCAATTCACGGAGCACGTGCGGGCCATGCAGCTGCGCAGAAAGTGAAAATCGCGCTTGAACAGCTCGGCCCGTCCCGTCTCCTCCAAGCGGGGCTCCATCGCGCACACGGCTTCTAGGCAATGCCACAGCCTGAAGCGTCGACGCCGCTGCCTTTCGTCCATAGTCTCACACCTCTCCGCGGGCCACGAGCCAGGGGTGTATGAACTGCTGGAACTTACCCACGGCCCGGGTCAGCAATGCTCCGTATCTTTCCTTGTCCGCCCGGGACAGATAGACATTCACTCCCCTCAGAAAAGCCTGTTCCTTGTCCAGGCTCGGAGCACTGTCTCCCACGAGAATGCAGTTCATTTCGCGCCGGGTGTATCCCGGCTGGGAGTGCAGCTCCCGGAGCAGGGGAGCGTTGTCCTCCAGGTCCTCCACCACGAAAAGGGACAGCGGATTGGAATGGAATATCTGTATCGCCTCGCTAGCCGAGGATGTGGCGATCAGCCTGTACCCCTGTCCCTCCAGCGGGGGGCGGACCGCCTCGAGCAGGTTATCGTCGGTAATCAGAAGCAGGCCGTTGTTCTCCTTCTCCGGACTCAGGCCCAGAAACACCGCTCCTCCCCTGCTCTCAGAGTCCGTCGTCCCGGACTCCTGTGCCGGCTCCCGGCTCGCCTCGCCGTCCCGGGGCTGGCTCGCTGGGCGCTCCACGGCGATTCTGTTGCCGCAGGAAGGGCATTTGATCCGGAATCGCGAGGCATCCGGAAGCTTTTCCTCGGAGAGGGTGAATTCCCTTTGGCAACTGTCGCAGCTGATCCGCATCGCGACCCCCTTTTGCTCCACATCGGAAAACGGATGAATCGAACCCTGGATTCTCGCGCTTCTTCCTTTTCCCAACAAAGAAGCTAGAGGAACTTCTCCTTCTCTTCGTAATCCGCGTCAAGCTCCAGGTGGTCGATATCACTGACCTGCTCCCCCTGCTCCGCCTTGATCCGGTCCAGCATCTGGTTCAGCTTGGCCTTGTCCGAGGCGTTGAGCATGGCCGTCTCCTCGCTGATCACCCCGTTCTTGAACATGCCTGCCAAGCTGAGATCGAAGGTGATCATGCCGTAGCTGGAGCTCGTCTCCAGGATATTGTAAAAGGTCTTGTCCTCGTCCTCTCCAAAGAGGATCAACTCGTTGACCCGGATGTTGTTGGTCAGGATCTCGAAGGCCGCGACCTTCTCCCCTTCTTGATCAGGCATGAGGCGCTGGGAAACCACGTACTTCAGGCTCTCGCTCAGACGGCCCCTGATGATGCGCTCCTCGTTCTGCTCCACCATGCCGATCATGCGGTTGATGGTCTGCCCCGCATCCCCGGTATGCAGGGATCCCATAACCAAATGACCCGTTTCCGCGGCCTCCAGGGCGATGTCCAGCGTTTCCCTGTCCCGGATCTCTCCCACCAGGATCACGTTGGGGGCCTGACGCAGGGCGGAACGCAGCCCCGAGGCGAAGCTGGTGAAATCCACTCCCAGCTCCCGTTGATTGACCGTGCTGGCCTCGTGATCGTGCACGAACTCGATGGGATCCTCCAGAGTGACGATGTGGTACCTATTGTTCCGGTTGATGGTGTTCAAAAGCGCAGCCAGGGAGGTGGACTTTCCCGAGCCCGTGGCCCCTGTAACCAGGATCAGTCCGTATTTCTCCCGGGCCATGGAGTGAAACATCTCCGGGAGGTCCATTTCCCCGATGCTCGGAGCCTTCATGTACAAGCGGCGCATGGCCACGGCCAGGGACCCGCGTTGACTGAACACGTTCACCCGGAACCTGGCCTTGCCCTTGACCACATAGGACAGGTCCGCCGCCCCGTCCTGAACAAGCTGCCGGTAAAAACGCTGTCTCTGCGACAGTATGCAGGAGGCTATCTCTTCCATCTGCCAGGGGCTCAATTTTCCGGGATCCGGCTGCAGGGGAACGTCGACGAACTCGCCTTCGTTCTCGGCCTGCACCGGCTTGCCCACGGTCAAAAGGATATCCGAGGTCTTGGGGGAAAAGTCCAGAACCTGGGAAATCATCGAATCAAACATTGCCCGGTCCATTGCGTCAGACCTCCGTAAAGTCCTGTGGCGGTTCGTTGAGGAACTCGCGGAACTTGGACTTGTTCACCGCCTTGAGATAGGCCTGCTCCGGATCGATCATCTGTTGCTGCAGCAGGTTCATGATGGAGTCGTCCAGGGCCTGCATCCCGTGCTTGCGCCCGGTCTCGATGGAGGAATTGATCTGAAAGATCTTGTTCTCCCGGATCAGGTTGCGCACGGCGGCTGTTGCCACCAGGATCTCCAGCGCCGCCACCCGGCCCTTTTTG
>JAIPDU010000131.1 GCA_021737525.1 Desulfohalobiaceae bacterium
GATTGTGTCATGACGAACCCCTGACGGATAGGCCAATCACTGCCGTTCCTCGAACCGTTCCGTCCGCTTCCTGGATCCCGCTGCCAAGACCCCGCGCCCCTTTGTGCCACGCACGTGTTCCGAGCGCTGAAATGGCAGGGTACTTATTCTAGGCCATTTCGTCCCAAGAAAACAACCCGTTCTCCATCCGTCCCCCGATTGGATGTGGAATGGGAAACGCGAAGGGCAGCTCGACCTGGGCGAGAGATGCGCAAGGACTGTTCATCAGGCCTGTTACAAGGTAGACTCCTTCCTGTACGGAAAAAGCGTTTCTGGGGCTTACCCGGGCCGTCAAGGCTCCGGTGCTGGTTTCGCAGGAACGATTGGAACGCGGATCTGAATCAATAAGCGTACCGGGGAAAAGGGATGGATTCCCAGTTGCCCCGGGATTGGAGCTCGACAGGAAATCGGGGCGGTTAGATCCCCGCATTTCGGGAGGAACGCCATGCCCATGCAGTCCCCTGAGCTTCTTCAGGATTCCGGGAGTCGCTTCAAGCTGTTCCACGAGCTCATGAGCCGCAAGGTTCAGGAGATCCTGCTCGTTTCGACTCCCTACGACGCCTGGATCATGCAGGAGGACACCCTGTTGTCCGAGCGCATTATCAACGAGTATCAAGGGTTGAATCTGAGCCGGCCTCCGCGGCTGACCTGGGCGTCCCGAGCTGGAGAGGCCCTGCAGAGCCTGGAGGAGCAGCGTTTCGACATGGTCATCACCATGCCCCATGTGGCCGACATGGACGCATTTGAGCTGGGGGGGGAGATCAAGAAGCGGTATCCGGATCTTCCGGTGATACTCTTCTCCCACAACAGAATGCCCTCACGGGAGTGCTTCATCAATCCGAGCGATCGGCCCAAGGGCATTGACAGGATGTTCAACTGGACGGGGAATACCGACCTTCTGCTCGCCAGCATCAAATGCGCCGAGGATCGGCTCAACGCGGACCCGGACACGGCAAGAGCCGGAATCAGAGTGATTCTTTTCATTGAGGATTCCCCGTACTATCTGTCCTCCGTCCTGCCCATCCTCTACAAGGAGCTGGTCAGCCAAACCCAGGCAGTCATGGAGCACGGACTGAACGAGGAGCACAGGCTGCTGACCATGCGGGCGAGACCCAAGATCCTGGTTGCGGAGGACTATGAGGAGGCCCTCGAGCTGTATCACCGCTACGAACCCTATATCATGGGAATCATCTCGGATCTGCGCTTCCCGAAACGTTGCCGGATGGAGCAAGAGGCGGGTGTGGAGCTTTTGTCCCTCATCAAGGGAGAGCACTTTGACATCCCCATGGCCCTGATGAGCTCAGAATCCGCCAAGGCGAGGCTGGCCGAGGGACTCCCGGCGGATTTCGTGGACAAGAACGCCTTGGATCTGCACGAGAGAATCAGATCCTTTCTCAAGGAGCGGCTGGGTTTCGGGGCTTTTGTTTTCCGCATGCCGGACGGGACCGCGATCTCGAGCGCCTCGGATCTGCGCGCCCTGGAGCATCAACTGGCCAATATTTCCAGGGAATCCTTCATCCAGCACTGCAACCACAACGACTTCTCCCGCTGGCTTTTCGCCAGAACGGAGATCGCGCTGGCCAACATGTTTCGGCCCCTTCGGGGCAAGGATTTCCAGGATGTGGAAAGCCACAGGCGGTA
The DNA here is from genome assembly GCA_021737525.1 of Desulfohalobiaceae bacterium. Lineage (GTDB taxonomy): Bacteria > Desulfobacterota > Desulfovibrionia > Desulfovibrionales > Desulfothermaceae > JAIPDU01. Next base: position 1,681 of record JAIPDU010000131.1, read on the forward strand.
TCTCATCTCCAGCATCAGAACACGAAGAAAGTTGCGACAGAAAGGGGTGGTGGTCGACTTTGATCCGGACGAATTCGACCCGGAAACGGAATTCATGAAGATCGGCACAGGCTCCCTGGGGGGCAAAGCGAGGGGATTGGCCTTCATGGCCTCGATTCTGGGAAGCCGCTATGGGCTGCAGGAGGAAAACAGCCGGATGCGGATTGTTATTCCCCAGACTCTGGTCATTACCACGGAAGGGTTCGTGTCCTTCATCGAAGCTGGAGGGCTCAAGGATTTGGCCACGGAGGATCTGCCGGACGAGACGATTGCCCAGAGGTTTCTGCAGACCGAGATGCCGGAATGGATCGTGCGATGCTTGCGGGCTTATCTCGAGGAAACGCGCTTCCCGCTGGCCGTCAGGTCCTCCAGCCTGCTGGAGGACGCAAGGTTTACTGCCTACGCCGGGCTGTACCGGACCTATATGCTCCCCAATAGCTGTCCGGATCTGGATACCCGATTGGACCAGCTCCTGAACGCGGTGAAGCTTGTCTTTGCCTCCACCTATTTCCGGGCGCCCAAGGTTTTTTCCCGGCGTGTAGGGCATCGCAGCGAGGAGGAGCAGATGGCGGTGCTTATCCAGCGGCTTGTGGGGCGACAGCACGGGGAATACTTCTATCCGGACATTTCCGGGGTCGCCCAGTCCTACAACTACTACCCCTTTGCCAGAACGAAGCCGGAAGACGGGATCGCCGCCATTGCCCTGGGCATGGGCAAGACCGTCATGGAGGGCGGCCAGGTCCAGCGCTTCTGCCCTCGGCAACCCCATATCCAGCCGCAGAGCTCAAGCGTGAGGGATATCCTGCAACAATCCCAGCGATTCTTTTATGCCCTGCACATGGACCCGACATGTGTTCGGCTGCAGTCCGGCGAAGCCGGGAGCCTGACCAGACGCGAGGTCCTGGATGCCCGGGACGAGGCTCCTGTCCGCAGGCTCGCCAGCACCTATATTCCGTCTGAAGACCGGATCAGGGATCATTTCGACAGCCGCGGTCATCCGGTGCTCACCTTCGCCCCTGTGCTCAAGCAGGGACATTATCCGTTGCCGGAGATCCTGAGGGATGGATTGAAAATAGGCGGAGAAGGGCTGGGTGCTCCGGTGGAGATGGAGTTCGCCGCGGATCTGGAGGACACGCCAGAAGGAGGGCCGATCTTCGCTTTCCTGCAGGTGCGGCCCATGAGCGCGAGATCGGAAATGGCGCCGGTGGATATCGGGGCCGAAGAGATCGGCGAGGCCCTGTGCTATTCGGACAGCGTCCTGGGCAACGGGCTCAGTCGGAACATTACGGACATAATCTATGTCAAGCCGCGGGACTTCGACCCCTCCCAGACGCGAGCCGCAGCCGCCGAGATAGGCCGTTTCAATGCGGAGCTGGCCAGAGAGGGGCGGAGCTATCTGCTCATCGGCCCCGGCAGATGGGGATCCGAGGACCGGTGGCTGGGCATCCCTGTGGGCTGGGCGGACATATCCTCCGTCGGAGCCATTGTGGAATCCTCCTACGAGCAGCTCCGCGCCGATCCGTCCCTGGGATCGCATTTCCTGCACAACATTGTCGGGATGGGGATCAGCTTCTTTACCGTAACCGGAGAGGGTGAAAGCTGGCTGGACTGGGAAAGGCTGCTGGATCTTCCCCTTTCCGGTGAGACCGCCCAAGTGGCCCGGGTCTGCTTAGACTCCCCGCTCACGGTCAAGGTGGACGGACGCAGCTCGAAAGGGGTTGTCCTCATGGGCCGGGCTCCCTCCAGCGGGGAGTAGCCCGGCCCTCCTTTTGTTTAGCCCGGCTTCAGGCCCCGGGATCCTAGACCAGGCCCTGGTCCAGCATGGCATCCACGACCTTGACAAAGCCGGCGATATTGGCCCCGTTGAGGTAGTTGCCAGGGGTCCCGTATTCCTCGGTGGTCTCCAGGCAGGTTTTGTGGATGTCCTTCATGATCAGGCGAAGGCGTTCGTCCACCTCTTTTCTGGTCCAGCCCATGCGCATGTTGTTTTGGGTCATCTCCAGGCCGGAGACAGTGACTCCGCCGGCGTTGGCCGCCTTGCTCGGGCCGAAGAGAACGCCGGCGTCCAGGAAGGTGTGGATGCCCTCCATATCCGTGGGCATGTTGGCCCCTTCCGCCACGAGGCGCACTCCGTTGGAGATAAGATTCCGGGCATCCACAGAGTTGATCTCGTTTTCCGTCGCGCTGGGGAAGGCGCAGTCTGCCCGATGCTCCCAGATGGGGTTCTTTTGCTCTTCCGGGTCGTGCGGGATGAAGACCGCGGAGGGGAAACGCTCCGCGTATTCCTTGATCCGTCCCCTGGTGACGTTCTTGAGCGTTTTGACGTATTCCAGCTTCTCCTCGTCGATCCCCTCCTCGTCGTAGATGTGGCCCGAGGAGTCGGACAGGGTATGGACCTTGGCCCCGAGCTGCAGGAGTTTTTCCGTGGTGTACTGGGCCACGTTGCCGGATCCGGAGACGAGGCAGGACGTGTTCTGCAGGCTCAAATCGCGGGAGTTGAGCATCTCCTCGGCGAAGTAGACCGTGCCGTAGCCCGTGGCCTCGGGCCGGATCAGACTTCCGCCCCAGGAAAGACCCTTGCCGGTGAGCACTCCGGTGAACTCGTTGCGCAGCTTCTTGTACATGCCGAAGAGGTAGCCGATCTCCCTCGGTCCCACTCCGATATCTCCCGCGGGGACGTCCGTGTTGTGCCCGATGTGCCGAAAGAGCTCCAGCATAAAGCTCTGGCAGAAGCGCATGATCTCGTTGTCCGACTTGCCCTTGGGATCGAAGTCTGAGCCCCCCTTGCCACCGCCCAGGGGCAGGGTGGTCAACGCGTTCTTGAAGACCTGCTCGAAGGCAAGGAACTTGAGGATGCTCAAATTGACCGAGGGATGGAAGCGAAGCCCCCCTTTGTAGGGGCCCAGGGCGCTATTCATTTCCACCCGGAACCCCCGGTTCACATGGACTTCGCCGTCGTCGTCCATCCAGGGCACCCGGAATTGCAGCACCCGTTCCGGTTCCACCAGGCGTTCTACAGCTTTACTGCTGCGGTATTCAGGGATGCGGTCCAGCACTGGCTTGATCGATTCGAGCATCTCTTCGACCGCTTGATGGAATTCGCGCTGATAGGGATCCCTGTTCCGAACTTCCTGCATGATGGCATTCATAGCGTGTTCCTTTGTCCTCTTTTATGGTCGCTGTTTGTTTATAGATGGAAAGAACTGGAGTCGGCTGCGAGAACACTTCCCACATGGGAACACTCTCCCCAAAAAGCCGTGTCCCTCGATGCGATGTTGAATAACATGAATTCGAAAGATAGCCTAGCATTTTTCACGGAAATCGGACCTGGAAGGTCACTGAATGGCTCGCTGAAGAACCGCGCCGGCTGCGGGCGGCTGGAACGGCATTATACACCGCTTGGCGATTGTGTCAGCCGGGGCTCGTCGTGATCGGGTTGAGTTCCGTGGCTCGCGCCCGGAGCGAAGAGGAAGGCTGCAAAGGAGTGGAAGACGCAAAGGAGACCACATGGACTGGATCGATCTGACTCATTCTCTGTACACGAATATGCCCGTTATTCCTGGGGATACTCCCCCGAAGCTGACCGATGTCCTGACCCTGGAGCATGAC
>JAIPDU010000132.1 GCA_021737525.1 Desulfohalobiaceae bacterium
TCCGTCCAGGAGGGCATGCCCCACATCCCGGGCTCGCTGCCCTGGACCCGGCCGGCTGCGCGGGCCAGATCCCGGATCACGGGCTCCTGTTCATCCGTCTCCCAGGGCTCCCAGATATCCTCCATGTGCACTGACTCCGCCGTCTCCAGGGCATCATAGATCTGCTGCGCCACCGTGTCCGCTTCCAGACCGGGGGCGAAGCCCACTTCCAGCTCCATGATGCATCGCGGCGGAACGAGCATGGTGTCCGATCCGCCCTCGATGCGGCCCAGGTTGACCCATCCCCCAAAGGAGAACAGCCTGTGCCCGTGCCGGGTGAAGGGGAGCTCCCTCAGCTTGTAATAATGGCTCACCGCGGTGTCCACAGCGGATTCCCCGGCCCAGGGCATGGCCCCGTGGGCCTCGCGCCCGGTAAAACGGAGCTGCAGGCCGATGGACCCCGCCTCGGCCGGGGCCAGCTTGAGCCCCGTGGGCTCCAGGACGACCGCTCCGGTGACCGGAGTGGGAGGCTCCAGCTCCTCGGAGCCGCGTCCCAGCCCCTCCTCATCCACGACAAAGGCGATCTGGACCGGCTCCTCGGTCTGCTTCAGCCCGGAGAGCAACGCGGCGATCTGCCCCTTGGTGTCCACCGCCCCCCTGCCGATGAAGTATCCGTCCCGCACGTCGGAGGCGAAGGGGTCCGGATGCCCGTACGCGGGATAGACGTCCACGTGGGTCACGAAGAGCGGACCGCCGCTGCCGCGTGAGGCGACGAGGTTCTTGCCCCCCGCTCCGGTCACCTTCTGCCAGGAGATGCTGCACCCCGCCTGGGTCAGCTCTCTGGCAAGTATCTCGCTGATGAGCCTTTCCCGGCCTGCAACCGTGGGGCAGCGAATAAGCTCCCCCGCCAGATCCAGAACGTCCCTCGGGCAGCCGAACAGCTCCCCGGTCTCGAAGGGTCCGAATTGCCTTCCTTCCATAACTATCCTCCGTCCTGTGCGGACTTCCCTGGCCGGACGCCCCAACCCGGCCAAGGGGTGCCGGAAGAATACGCATCCTCGTCGCTGTTGCCAACCCCGGGAGAACACAGAGGGGCCTGTTTTTGCATCCGGGCTTGACAACTCCTCGCTCCTCGGCGGAAAATTTGCGGCACTCCTCCCGGGGGCAAAGAGCCGGGATCTCTTTCACGGGCTCCTGGCCGGGTTAACCGGGCAATTCCCTGTCCATTCAAAAATCAGCGGAGACACAAGTGCGTACCTACAACATCAATGAAGTCAAGTCCGAGGATATCCGGCGCCTCAAGCACTACCTGGATCAGAAAGGCCACAGCGCGCCCATCGAGGATATCTTCTGGTTCGAGGTGCCGCAGGAGCTGCTCTCCGAGACGCAAAAGGAGCACGCCGGGGAATGCGGCCCCTACGTCTTCCCCCTGGAGACCGGGGACACCTGGCTCATGCTGGAGCTTTTGATCCGTCCGCGGAACACGCTGCACTGCAGCTGCATCGCCTACGCATCCGAGGCACAGCGGTCTCACGTCATCCAGCGCCTGGAGGCCATCCTGCAGGAAATGGAGATCGCGAGCTAGCTCCCGAAAGGAATCGAGCCAGCCCGGTCAATCGAACCGGCGCAAAGAGTCCCCAGCATTATGCCCTTCCCGGACACACTCCAGCAGCTGCCAGCCCAATGGGGACACCTCTGCCTCGGTGTGGAACGCTTCCTGCACCGGGAGCTGGGACTTCGAACCAGCGGACGCACCGCTCTGCTCGCCCTGTCCGGTGGAGCGGACTCCACCGCCCTCTTGGCCGTCCTACGCGTCCTGGCCCCGAGGATGGGGCTGACCCTGCGGGCGGCGCATCTGAATCACGGCATCCGCCCCGAGGCTTCGCTGGAGACCGAGTCCTTGCGCGGGATGTGCACGGAATGCGGGATTCCCCTCCATTGCGGGACCACCTCGGTTCCCCTTTTCGCGGAGCGAACCGGGCGCGGCCTGGAGGATGCTGGCCGGACTCTGCGCTATCGCTTCCTCGCCGGTGTGAGGAGAGCTTACGGAGCGGAGTACATTTTCACGGCCCACCACCTGAACGACCTGGCAGAGGACCTTCTTCTGCGCATGACCCGCGGCAGCGGCTGGCCCGAGCTGTGCGGGATGAGGGCGCACAATCAGGATTCCGGCGTAGTGCGGCCCCTGTTGCAGGTGCCCAAGGACCAGCTCACCGGCCTCTTGCAGGACCTGGATATCCCCTGGCACGAGGACGGCTCCAATGAAGATCCGCGCTACAAGCGCAACCGGGTCCGCAATCGCATCCTGCCCCTGCTGCTCGAGGAAAATCCCCGCTTTCCGGAGCACGTGCTCCGCCTCTGGAGACTGGGCAGGCTGGACCGGGCCGATCTGGAAGACCGCCTGGAGCTGCTGCGCCGCAAGGAGATCCACACGGAACCGGGAACGATCCACCTCCCCCGCTCCGAGCTGGTGCAGCTCTCGGCGAGCCTCAGGTTGCGCTGGCTCAAGGACGCCCTGGCCCGGATCGGCCCGGGACAGGCCCTGGCGGAGAACCTCCTGCAGCTGGAGCGCGCCTGGCGGGAACAAAACCTGGGGGCGGTATTGCAATTCCCCGGGGACAAACGGGCCCGGCTTCAAAAAGATGGAATCACCCTTTTCCGAGAGGCGCGGGGCTTGGAGTAGAGCACGCCCCGGAATGGTCCCGACTCCCTCAAAACCCCTTGAGCAGGACCAGGGCGGCCCCAGTCACCCCGATCCCGGTCAGAACCGTGCCGCTGGGGCGCTCCCTGTAGAGCAGCGCGGAGAGCACCACCGCCACCACAAAGTGCATTCCGTTGATGGAGGCCACGATAGCCAGCGGTCCCAGGGACAGGGCGCGCAGATAGCAGTAGAAGCCCGCCAGATTGAGCACTCCGATCCCCACGCCGAGCCAGACCGCGGCGGAGGTCCGTCCCGCGGTGGCGTCCCCTTCCACAGGGGACGCGACATGGGCCAGCCAGGAGAACCCGGTGGAACAGGCATAGGACAGGGCGATGAAGGCCAGGAGATTATTGCCCGTCTCCGCGGCGAGCTTGCAGGAGATGGAGGCCACCGCCCCAGCAACCGTGGCCAGGCCCACCTGGGCCCAGGCCTTTCCCGACGCGGGGCCGCCGGCGCCGGAGTCGTTCTCCCCCGGGCCGGAGAAAAGGACAAAGGCCAGCACGGACAGCCCCACACCGAGCCATTGCCACTGGCTGAGCCGTTCCGAGAGCACCAGGGTGGAAAAGAGCAGGACCAGGACGATATTCAGCCGGATCACGGGGAAGACCACCGCCGCGGAGATGCGACGCAGGGCGCGGATATGGGCCAGAGTGGCGCTCACGAAGCTCGCGCTGTTCACCAGGGCGAGCAGGCCGAACCAGGCGGGGCTTGTCAGGGGGGCTGGCCGTAGGCTATAGAGGAGGCCGCTCAAAAGGGCCACGGTGAGCATGAAGGAGAATGTGGTCCGCGACGGGCTCAGGCCGTGGAATGCGGCGACCTTGTACAGAAAGCGCTGCGTTCCGATGAGAAAAAAGGCGAGCAGAGCGAAGAGATACCAGCTCATAACGCGACAGCCTCACTTGAATAAGGAAATCGAGCATGAAAACAGCCCTTTTCGGCCCCCCTGGAACCGGCAAAACCGAGCTTTTCCGCGCCCTGGGCCAAAACGTCTCCGCCCGTAGCGATCGAATCATGGTCAAGGTCCCCGAGCCCAGGCTGGAAACCCTGGTCGAGGTTTTCCACCCCCGGAAAGTCACCCCCACGGAGATCGAATACGTGGATATCCCCGGAGGAAGCGGCAAGAAGGAGGGCCTGGAGCAGCGGGTCCTGAGCGAGGTCCGGCCCTGCGACTGTCTCCTGGCCGTGCTGGACGGATTCTCCGGCTTCTTCGACCCCGGTGAGCAGTGGCGTGAGGTGGAGACCGAGCTGGTCATCTCCGACATGGCGGTGGCGGAGAAGCGATTGGAGCGAATGCGGGCGGACAAGCACAAAAACAAGGATCTGGTCGACCCGGAGGAGCAAGAGCTCCTGGAGCGCGTGGTCGCCCATTTGGAAAAGGAGGAGCCCCTGCGGACCGATCCCGCTCTCTCCGCCGCGCACAAGCTTCGCGGCTTCCGGTTCCTCTCCGCCAAGCCGGTGCTCTACGTCTGGAACGTGGCCGAATCCGAGCTGGATTCATTCTCCCTTCCCGCTGACGGCCACGCGCAGGGGCATGTTGTCCTCTCGGCCCACCTGGAACGCGAGCTGGCCGAAATCGAGGATCCCCAAGAACGGCAGGCCTTCTTCCGGGACATGGGGATCCAAACCTCGGCCCTGGAAAAGGTTGTCGCCAGCACCTACCGCATGCTCGGGCTCATCACCTTCCTCACCGCTGGGGAGAAAGAGGTGCGGGCCTGGACCCTGCCCCGGGGCGACACTGCGGCAGATGCCGCTGAAACGGTCCACTCGGACATCCGGCGGGGGTTCATCCGGGCAGAGGTGCTGTCCTGGTCCGACTTCGAGCGCTTGAAGAGCTTCAAGCGCGCCCGGGAAGAGGGCGTCCTCCGCCTGGAGGGCAAGGACTACGTGGTCCGGGACGGGGATATTATCACCTTCCGCTTCAATGTCTAGTGCCGTGTCTTATCGAATGAATGTCAGATACTCACCACAGAGAACCCAGAGAGCACAGAGGAACGGAACTTTTGATCGATTTCAACGATCGAAGGCTCACCGATGGCATCCAGCGTTTCAAGCTCTCATTTCTCTGTGGTCTCTGTGTTCTCTGTGGTAAAAAAATCCGTAAAGGAGAATACACGAAGGTTTCATCTTCTCGGGTTATGGATAATGGTAAATAAATTGTTTGTGGGTAAAGGGCAGTACTAGCCGGTGACAAAGATGCGGGGCCCGTATGGCGAGTCCTCCACTAGATACCCCTGCTCCGAGATGTGATCCCGAAGCGCGTCCGCCCGGGAAAAGTCCCGCTCCCGCTGGGCCCGCCTTCGCTCGGCAAGCATCTGCTGGATGCCCTCGGAGATCTCCTCCGGAGTGAGCGGGACCCGGCTCCAGTCCACTATAGCCAGCACGGCGTCCACCTCCCGCAGCCGGCCGAGCACCCTGGCCGCCTCCGCCGGGGTGAGCTCGCCGCGGGCATAGCGGGCGTTGACCCGCTTGCATAGGTCGAAGAGAACGGGCCAGAAACGGTAGAGACTGAGATCGTCCTCGATGAGGTCGGTGAAGCTCTGCCGCACCTGGAACACGAGCTGCTCCACATCCCGGCTCACTTCTCCGGAAGCCTCCCGTCCCAAATGATATGCGTTCGCCGCCAGGATCTGCACCCGACGCCAGT
>JAIPDU010000133.1 GCA_021737525.1 Desulfohalobiaceae bacterium
TCGAAGGGGCCCAGGTGACCACCACCATCTGTCCCTATTGCGCCGTGGGCTGCGGTTTCAAGGTGTATTCTCGGGACGGGGAGGTGGACCATATCGAAGGGGACTCCGAGCACCCTATAAATCAGGGCCAGAGCTGCCCCAAGGGGGCCTCGCTGTACCAGTTCGTGAATAACGACAAGCGCGTGATGAAGCCCCGCTACCGGGCCCCCGGGGCCAAGGAGTGGGAAGAGGTCGAATGGGACTGGGCCCTAGACCGCATCGCCAAGAGGATCAAGAAGACGCGGGACGAGACCTTTGTCCACAAAAACGACAAGGGGGAGATCGTCAACCGGACCGAGGGGCTGGCCCACGTGGGCAGCGCCGCCCTGGACAACGAGGAGTGCTATCTGCTGCAGAAATGGCTCCGCTCCCTGGGTCTGGTGTATATCGAGCACCAGGCCCGTATCTGACACTCCGCGACTGTAGCGGCTCTGGCAGAGTCGTTCGGACGCGGGGCCATGACCAACCATTGGATCGATCTGCAGAACTCCGACGTCATCCTCATCATGGGCAGCAATGCCGCGGAGAACCACCCGGTCTCCTTCCGCTGGATCTCCAAGGCCCGTGAGCACGGGGCCACGCTGATCCACGTGGACCCCAGATACACCAGGACCTCCTCCCAGGCAGACTACTACGCTCCCTTGCGTTCCGGATCGGACATCGCCGTTCTCGGGGGCATGATCAAGTACATCCTGGACAACAACCTGGAACACGAAGAATATGTCCGCCTCTATACCAACGCCACCTTCATCCTCAACGAGGACTTCCAGCTCCCGGCGGAGCTGGACGGCGTCTTCTCCGGATACGATCCGGAAACCCGCTCCTACGATCAAAGCACCTGGGCCTTCGCCAAGGACGAGAACGGGGTGATCCGCAAGGATCCCTCCATGCAGCACCCCAGATGCGTGTACCAGCTGCTCAAGAAGCACTATTCCCGCTACGACCTGGACACCGTCTCCGATATTTCCGGCACGCCCAAGGAGCTTTTGCGCACCATCTACAGGACCTATACCGCCACGGGTAAGCCGGACAAGGCTGCCACCATCATGTACGCCATGGGCTGGACCCAGCACACCGTCGGGACCCAAAACATCCGTACCATGGCTATCGTCCAGCTCCTGCTGGGCAACATCGGCGTGGCCGGAGGCGGGGTGAACGCCCTGCGCGGGGAAAGCAACGTGCAGGGCTCCACGGACCACTGTCTCCTCTTCCATATCCTGCCCGGATATCTGAAGACCCCCAAGGCCTCCCAGCAGAGCCTGCAGGCTTACAATGACGCCTATACCCCGACCACCAATGAGCCCCTGAGCGCCAACTGGTGGAACAACTACCCCAAGTACTCGGTCAGCCTGCTCAAGGCCCACTACGGGGAACAGGCCACGGTGGACAACGAATTCGGCTACCACTGGCTCCCCAAGCTGGAGGACGATCAGAACGCCTCCTGGCTCATGCTCTTCGACGAGATGCACAAGGGAACCTTCCAGGGATTCTTCGCCTGGGGCCAGAATCCGGCCTGCTCCGGGTCCAATGCCAACAAGGTGCGCGAGGCCCTGGCCAATCTGGACTGGATGGTCAACGTGAACCTCTTCGACAACGAAACCGGATCCTTCTGGCGCGGCCCGAACCTGGACCCGGAAAAGGTCCAGACCGAGGTTTTCTTCCTGCCCTGCGCCTCTTTTGTGGAGAAGGAGGGCAGCATCACCAACTCCGGCCGCTGGGCCCAGTGGCGCTACAAGGCCATCGAGCCCCAGGGAAAGAGCATGCCCGACTCGGAGATCATGAATGAGCTATATTTCCGGGTGAAGAGCCTGTACGAAAAGGAGGGCGGGGCCAACCCGGACCCGATAACCAAGCTAAGTTGGGAATACGGGGAAAGGGACTCCCAGGGCAAGGTCAAGGAGATGGACACCCACCTCTTGGCCAAGGAAATCAACGGCTACTTCATGCGGGACACAGTGATCGACGGGAAGACCTACAAGAAGGGCACTCTGGTGCCCAGCTTCGCCTACCTTCAGGCCGACGGGGCCACCTCCTCCGGGAACTGGCTCTACTGCAACTCCTACACCGAAGAGGGCAACAAGATGGCCCGCCGCTCCCTCAAGGACCCCAGCGGAATCGGGCTCTATCCAAAATGGGCCTGGTGCTGGCCTGTGAATCGCCGCATCCTGTACAACCGGGCCTCTGTGGACGCCTACGGACGCCCTTGGGACCTCGAGCAACCGGTGATCCAATGGGACCGCGGCCAGTGGGTCGGAGACGTGCCCGACGGTGGCTGGCCGCCGCTGAAGAATCCTGGCGGCTCGGAGAACGAAAACAGCAGAAAGGCCTTCATCATGAAGCCGGCCGGAGTGGCCAGCATCTTCGGCCCGGGCCGCCCCGACGGGCCCTTCCCGGAGTACTACGAGCCCCTGGAGAGCCCGCTGACCATGAATCCCATCCCCAAGAACAGCCAGCGGGTGAACCCGGTGCTGCCTTTTTTCTGTAGCCCGTACGAAGAGCAGAAAAAGGGATTGGATGTCTTTGCCCTGGCGGCCCCCAGGTTCCCCTACATCTGCTCCACCTATAGGGTAACCGAACACTGGCAAACCGGGGTGCTCACCCGTCACGTCCCCTGGCTCCTCGAGCTCATGCCCACGCTCATTCTGGAGATGAGCGAGGAGCTCGGCGAGCTCAAGGGCATCCGGGACGGAGACAGAGTGGAGGTCGAATCCGCGCGCGGCAGGGTCGAGGCGGTCGCCGTGGTCACCAGCCGCCTGCAGCCCTTCAGGATAATGGGCCAGAAGATCCATCAGGTGGGCACCCTGTGGTGTTTCGGCTGGCAATATCCCGAGGGCGGACAGGCAGGGGACAGCGCCAACCTGCTCACCTCCACCACCGGCTGTCCCAACACGCTGATTCCCGAAACCAAGGTATTTATGGTCAATGTGCAGAAGATCTAATCAGGGAGGAATTCCGCCATGTCCAAAGGCGTTCTCGTGGATACAACACGATGCATCGGCTGCCGGTCGTGCCAGATCGCCTGCAAGGCCTGGCACGACCTGGAGGCCAGGTACAAACCCTCGAACGGGACCTATACCAGTCCGGAGAAGCTGAGCGCGGACTGCTATACCCTTATTGAGTTCTTCGACAAAAAGACCGGAGATCAGCCCAGCTGGAAATTCGTCAAGGAACAGTGCCTGCACTGTCAGGACCCGGCCTGCGCCTCGGCCTGTCCCGTGGGGGCTTTGAAAAAGACTCCGGAGGGCCCGGTAATCTACGACCAGTGGCTCTGCATCGGATGCCGCTACTGCATGCTGGCCTGCCCCTTTCAAATCCCCAAATACGAATGGGACACCACCAATCCTTGGGTGCAGAAGTGCAACTTTTGCGCAAGCCGAGTAGCCTCGGATATGGCGCCGGCTTGCGTCAAGGCCTGTCCCATGGACGTGATGTACTTCGACGACTATGACAAGATCGCCCAAGAGGCCGAACGGCGGATCAACAACTTTCCTGGCAAGTACGTGAATCACATCTACGGCTTCCGGGAAGCGGGCGGAACCTCCTGGATGTATATCGCGGACCGGCCCTTCCGGAAGCTCGGATTCAATACGGACGTTTCCGATAAGCCCTATCCCGCCCTGACCTGGAAACCGAGCCTTTCCAAGATCCTGTGGGAGGAAGCCGGTCTCCTGGCCGTGCTGGGCGGGATCCTCTACCTCAGAAACCGGCGCAATCATGAGGAGGGCAAGAAATGAACGGAAAAGGCAGCGAGCACTATCGCTTCTTCACCCTAAGGACATGGATACTCCTCGGCCTGGCCGTATTCGGCGCCATCGTGGCCCTGTACAGACTGGCCGTGGGTCTGGGCCCTGCGACCAACCTGAGCGACTCCACCCCATGGGGGCTCTGGATCGCCTTTGACGTCACCACCGGAGTCGCCTTGGCCGCTGGAGGCTTTACCGTAACCTTCGCCGCATACGTGGCCAATTGGGACAAGTTCAAGCCCATCGCCAGAGCGGCCACCCTAACGGCCTTTCTGGGCTATCTCCTGGTGGTCTTCGGGGTGTTCCTGGATATCGGCAAGCCCTTTGCCATCTGGCACCCCATCTTCTTCTGGCAGCCCGGGTCGGTCATGTTCGAAATCGTCATCTGCATCAGCCTCTACACCCTGGTGCTCTTTCTGGAGTTTCTGCCCTGGCTCCTGAACCGGCTCAACGTGCTCACCGGAGTGCGGGACTTCCTGGAGAAACGCTCCGTGCTGTTCACCCTGGTCATTCTGGGCATCATGCTCTCCTACGGCCACCAGTCCTCCCTGGGCGGGTTGTTCCTGATCACTCCGGCCAAGCTCCATCCGCTGTGGTACACCCAGTTCATCCATCACCTCTTCTTCCTCTCCGCAGTGTGCGTGGGCCTGTCCATGGTCTCCTGCGAGACCATCGTCAGCGCCAACATGCGGAACAAGGAGCACGAGACCGGCATCCTGGACGGCCTGGCTAGGGGAACGTCCATCGCCCTGCTGGTCTACTTCCTGTTCCGGATCGGCGATCTCGCGATCAAGGGCAACCTTGGGGCTATGTTCGAGGGGAGCCTACAGAGCGGCCTCTTCCTAGTGGAGATGGGCGTAGGCGTGGTCATTCCCATGCTCCTGCTCGCCAGCAAGAGCATCCGCGCCTCCATCCCGGCGCTTCTGGCCTCGCACGGCATGGTCATCTTCGGGGTGGTGCTCAATCGTTTCAACGTGGTCTTCCTTACAGAGTCCAACATGGGAGCAGCGGCCTACTTCCCATCTTGGCAGGAGTTCGCCATTACCGTGGGCCTCGTCTCCGCCGGGCTCTTCCTGTATAAGCTGATCGTGACCTATTTGCCCATCTTCACCCCGGCTGAGCAGAAGACCTGACTCCACACTGACAATCCGACAAGCACCAAAACAAGGGCCCCAACCTATTACAGCTCCGGGTCCCTTGTTTTGGTTGATTCAAAGGGCCTCGTCACTCGAATCATACCCCGTGGAATCAGCTACATTGCTCATGCCCCGCGTTTCACTGGAGTCAGGGACTCACTGCCCGGCTCCAGGTCCCTCTGCAGAAGCTCGAGGAAACATCGGCTCCACGGGCCCGGCCGGCCGTCGCCGAGGCTGTGGCCGCCGAGCTCCACCACGGGCAGAACGTCCAAGCGGGTGCCCAAGACAAGGACCTCCCTGGCGGCCATAAAATCCTCTTTATGTAGCCGCCGCTCCTCGACCGCCGTGAACCCTCCGTCCGGACCGAGCTCGCGGGCCAGCTCCATGACCCGGGACACGG
>JAIPDU010000134.1 GCA_021737525.1 Desulfohalobiaceae bacterium
CAGGGGGTTCGTCCTTCTGGATCACGGCGAGCAAGGGGTGGGAAACTTCCTCTCCCTCACCGGGGGCAAGCTCACCACCTATCGCCTCATGGCGGAGAAATGCGCGGACCGGATCTGCGACCTCCTGAACGTCGACGCCTCTTGCAGCACGCATCAGGAGCCCCTGCCCCGATCCGAAGACGGGGCGCTATTGGAGCACCGCACCGCCCAGCGCATCGCAACGGGTACGGACCGGGCGGACGATCCGCTTCTCTGCGAGTGCGAGATGGTTTCCCGGAGCGACTTGAACCGAGTGGCGGAGACATCCGCCAGGCAGCACCGCAGGCCGGATCTTGCCGCCCTCAGGCTCAGGAGCCGAATGGGCAAGGGGCCCTGCCAGGGAACATTCTGCAGCATCAGGGTTCCCAAGTATCTCTTGGGCATAGGAGACAAATCGAATCAGGCGGAGTGGGTCGCGGGTTTCCTCCGGGAGCGCTGGAAAGGGGTGAGGCCGGTGCTCTGGGGCGCTCAGCTGGCCCAGGCCGAGCTGACCCGGAGCATGCACTGCGGCTTTTTCAGCTTGGAGACACCCGGCAATCGAGGCGGGAAATGAGCAAGGAGCGCGCCATTGATGTGGACGTCGCGGTGATCGGCTGCGGCCTGGCAGGCCTCGCCGCAGCGCAGCGCGCCGCGGACAGGGGGTGTCGTGTCGCCATTGTCGGCGCCTCCGGGGCAACGGACTTTTGCAGCGGTTTGTTCGACCTGCTGGGCGCCCTGCCCGGGGAGGAGTCCGCGCGCGAGGATCCCTGGCGGGCCCTACGGGATCTGGGGGAGCGTTTTCCGGACCATCCGCTCAACAAGCCGGACGCGGAGGGCGTCGCCCGCGCCCTGGATAGCTTCTGCAGCGTGCTCGCGAGCCGGGGAGTGCACTACACCGGCTACCGGAAGCAAAATGTTTTCCTTCCCACCCAGCTCGGCACGCTCCGGCCCACGTATCGCGTGCCCGCCACCATGTGGCCCGGCATCGAGGCGCGGGAAAAGAATACGCCCTGCCTGGTGCTGGATATGGAAGGGATGAAGGATTTCGACGCGGAGGGCATGCTTGCGGCGCTTGGCGGAGCCTGGACCGGGGCCCGGAGCGATTCCCTGACCCTCCCGGGTTATACTCGGGGCCGTGAGGCCAGGCCGCTCCTGCTCGCCCGGAGCCTGGAGAACGGTCGGAACCTCGGGGATCTGGCCCGGTCCGTCCGGGGCCTTCTCAGGAAGGGCGAAGCTGTCGGGCTTCCGGCAATACTGGGAGTCCACGATCCGGACGGGATCAAAAGGCGATTTCAGGAGATGGTCGGTGCTCCGGTTTTCGAGATCCCCACCCTGCCCAATCCCGTGCCCGCGACCCGAATCAGGGAAGCCCTGCACATCGCCTTCCGGGAAGAAGAGGCGATCAGGACCCTGATCCCCGGCCGTGTCCTGCAGGCCGAGGCACAGGGGGAGGATGATTTCCTGCTCCAGACGGACAGGGAGGAGCCGGAAGGGATGATCCGCTCATCCGCGGTCGTGCTCGCGAGCGGACGCTTCCTGGGCCACGGGCTGCAGGGGGAGCGAAGCGGAATCCGGGAACCCCTGTTCCGGTTGCCCGTGGCGCAGCCGGAGACCCGGAGCGCATGGCATCGCCCGGATCTTTTTGATCCCCGGGGACACGAAATCGATTCGGCAGGGATCGAGACGGACGCCTGGTTCAGGCCGGTGGACGGGAGAGGTCGGCTTATGTACAAGGGGCTCTACGCAGCAGGCTCCCTCCTGGCTCACGCGGACTGGATGCGCTTTAAGTGCGGCGCCGGGGTGTGCCTGGCCAGCGCCTGGAGGGCTGTGGAAGGGATCGCCGCAACCTTGGGCCTCAGCTCAGGGGAGGAAGGGGCCCGCCGCAAATGAGGCGGTCTCTTGCGGCGGGCGTTGGCTCTGGCCATGTGTGAAGGACACCAGTCACCACCAGTCACCGGGCTCCCGGCGCATGGTTGCGTCCAGCTCCTCGCTGATGGCGACTGCGAACATCTTTTCCCCTTCCTGAACATTGACGTTTCTTTCCGGATCAAAGCCCAGATCCAGGGCCACGTTCTGCCAGTGCCTGGACACGCTTTCCACTGCCTCTTTGGCGTCCTGCTCGGTGTTTTCGGTCCGGAAAAAACGGTTGACTGTAATCCAGCTCATGCCACAACCTCCTTGTTCGTGTTCCTGTCCTCCAGGGGGACTCCCTTCCTCCGGCAACGGGGACGGATGGAGATTTCGGTCCTTTGGGTCCGAACCAAAGCAGAGGAAGTCCCTACCATATCTTCGTCTGTTGCGCGGTTTGTGTCAATCGGGGCGGTGAATTGCAAGCGCCCGGGGGGCGAAATTGTTTTCTCGGGCCAAGGGTGCTAGCCTTTTCCGCATCGCCAAGGCAGGCATCGAGCCATCAATTTGTGACCAGTGAGGAAATAGGAGGCATGCAGACGCGATCCGCGGAGGTGTCCACACCAGCTTCTCCCCATGCGCGTGCGAAAGGGCTGTTCATGACCATGCTGGGGGCCTTCTGCTTTGCCCTGGTCCCCATATGGGTCCGATCCATAGAGGCCTACTCCTCCATGGGGATTGTCTTCTTCCGGGCCCTCATCGGACTCGTTCCCCTGTCCTTGTGGGTCCTGCGGACAGCAGGCGGACGGCAAGAAGTAACCCTGACCTGGCTGAGCCGGAGACAGCGCTTGGTGCTGCTCGGGGTGGGACTTTCCATGTGCGGCACGGCGACAACCTACTATCTGGGGATCATGAACACCTCGGTGGCCAAAGCGGTTGTGCTGCACTACACAGCCCCGCTCTGGGTGGCCATATTGAGCCCGCTGGTGCTGGGAGAGAAGAACGCCCCGCTGACCTGGTTCGCAGTTGCAGCGGGGCTGTTGGGCATCGGCCTGATAGCGGAGCCCTCGAGCCTGCTCGGAGGAGGACGGCAGGAGCTTCTGGGGGTGGGCAGCGCCTTTTTCTCCGGCATATGCCTGGCCGGCGTCTTCCTCTTCGGCCGGTTTCTGGCCGGGGGGCTGTCCTCGCCGGTATGCACCCTGTGGGGCAGCCTGATCGTGGTGCTGATCCTTCTGCCCTGGGGGGTCTCCGTCCCCGAGGGCCACTTTTGGATGAACCTGCCCTTTCTGGTGCTTCTGGGGACTGTTTCCCTGGTCTTGCCCTATACCCTCTTTTTTCAGGGCCAGAAACACATCCCCGCCCAAGCCGCGTCAATGGCCGCTCTGTTCGAGCCGGTCTGCGGCATTGCCATAGGTTTTCTTGTTTTCGGGGAGCAGCTTACGCTTGCGGGATCCGTGGGCGCGGCCATAGTGCTTTTCAGCATCTATCTCGCCAGTTGCCGCTAGGGAAACGGGCGCGCGGCAGGGCTCACCTGAAGTGAATGCCCCCGAAAGGACCAGGGGCCAGGACGGAGAATCATCTGCAGGTCCTTGCGTGGAGCTTGGCCTCAAACGGGTTTCCCGGTGGCTTCTCCCGGGATAAAGACAAGGATGCGACGCGATGGATCAGCTCGGCCTCATCCTCGGATTGTCCTGGCTTGCCGGATTCACCGCCTTTCTGGGCAGCATCGCCGCGCGCTGGGAGGGATCCGCGGATACGACAGGAAAACAGGAGCTCATTCACGGGATTGTGGCCCTGGGCGGGGGGATCCTCGTCGCGGCGGTGGCCTTCGCCCTTGCGCCGACAGCGATTTCCGCCCTGGGACCGACAGGGCTCACCGGCACCTTCTGTCTGGGAGGGATCATCTTTTGCATTCTGGACATCCGGATCAGCAGGGCCGGAGGAAGCAAGGCCCAGTTCATGGCCATGATTATGGACTTTTTCCCGGAGGCAATTTCCCTGGGGGCGGTATTCGGACACAACCGCGGCATGGGCCTGCTGCTGGCCGCATTTATCGCGGCTCAGAACCTGCCCGAGGGGTTCAACTCCTACCGGGAGATCACCTCCTCCGGAGTCAAGCCGCGCAGCGCGCTGGCGGCCCTGTTCTTGATCAGCTTTCTCGGTCCCCTCGCAGCGTGCTCGGGGTATTTTTTCCTGCAGGACAAGCCGGCATGGACAGCCGGCATCATGAGCTTTGCCGCAGGGGGGATCCTCTATCTCATCTTTCAGGACATCGCTCCCCAGAGCCGGATGGAGCGGCACTGGACTCCTCCCCTGGGGGCGGTTCTGGGTTTTGCCATCGGGATGGTGGGGCATCAGTTGATCGGATGATTCCAGGCTCATTTTCCTTGGGAAAGGAATCCTTGCAGCAGGAAAAGGATCGATGTTTAAAGGCATGATGAACCGCGCTTGCGAATGGAGCCACCTCGTCTTCGACGAGCTGCACTACATCTGGGAGTGCAAGAAGACCCAGAACGTGGTGAACACGGTGCTGTTGGTCTTCTTTGTGCTCCTGCTCGGGGTCATCGAGCTCAAGCGGAACAGTATTCTGCCAGCGGGCTTTCTGCCCGATCTGCCCACCAATCCTTTCTACGCCGTGTACCTGACCTTTTCCCTGCTCCTGGTGGTGGAGGTCATCAATCTCATCTTCGTCGTGCCGGCCTCGGTTTCCCGTTCCGTGGGCAAGCAGCTGGAAATCCTGATCCTTTACTTCCTGCGCAACGCCTTCAAGGAGCTCATCCACTTCACCGAGCCCATCCGCCTCACAGGCCACATCGAACCGCTGCTGCGCATCGGTGCCTACGGACTGGGGGCCCTGCTTATCTTCATCTGCGTCAGCTACTACTACCGGCAGCAGCTCAAGAGACAGAAATCCCAAGCCGAGGGCATCCGGATCTTCCATTTCGTTGGGGCCAAGAAGGCGGTGGGCCTGATGCTGCTGCTTGTCTTCCTGATTCTGGGGGGATACAATGGCGTCGCCGTGATTCGGGGCTTCGAGGGTGTGGAGTTCTTCGCCGAATTCTTCACCATCCTCGTCTTCAGCGACATCCTGCTCGTTCTCATTTCCCAGCCCTTTTTCCCCCGCTTCAACGATATATTCCGCAATTCCGGATATGCCGTGGCCACGCTGCTCATGCGCCTGAGCATGACCGGCTCCGGCTATATCGACGTGGTCATCGGCGTGGGAGCCGCGCTTTTCGCCCTGCTCCTGGCCTATGCCTACAGGAAGAACGTCCAGGCCCTGCGTTGAAGCCGGAGGTCGGAGGTCGGAGGTCGGAGGTCGGAGGTCGGAGATCGGAGGTCGGAGGTCGGTCGGAAGTCGGAGCCAGACAACAGCCCGGCTCGATTG
>JAIPDU010000135.1 GCA_021737525.1 Desulfohalobiaceae bacterium
CCGGCTCTCCTGCACTGAGTTCACCCGCAGGCGCCGCAGGTCCTGCTGGTGCTTGAGCAGGGGATGGCCGCTCAGAAAGAGCCCCAGGGTCTCCTTCTCCTGCTGCAGGCGGTATTCCTCCTGCCATTCCTCGGTCTCCGCCTCGGGGATGTTCAGCCCCACTCCGCCCTGCGTCCGCTGCTCCTGCTCCCCCCCCTGGACCATGCTCAGCAGGGAGAGCTTGCCTCCGGCCCTGGCCTTGGAGCGCTTCTGGGCCTTGGCGACCACCTTGTCCAGGCTGGCCATGAGCGCTGCCCGTGTCTCGCCCAGGCAGTCCAGGGCCCCGCTCTTGACCAGGGACTCCAGGACGCGCTTGCTGACCCGCTTGGAGAGCACGCGCTGACAGAAGTCCATCAGGCTGCTGAAGGGCCCGTTGGCGCGACGCTCCTTGAGGATCTGCTGGATCGCCCCGTCCCCCACGTTCTTGACGCCCGAAAGGCCGAAGAGGATGTTCTCCCCCTGCACGGTGAAGGAGCGCTCGCTCTGGTTGATATCCGGCGGCAGGACCTCGATCCCCATCTCCCGGCAGGCGTTAATGTGGCTGATCACCTTGTCCGTGTTTGCCACCTCGGAGGTGATCAGGGCGGCCATGAACTCCTGCGGGTAGTGGGTCTTCATGTACGCGGTCTGGTAGGAGATCATGGCGTACGCGGAGCTGTGGGACTTGTTGAACCCGTACCCGGCGAACTTCTCGATCAAGTCGAAGAGGTGGCTTGCTGTCTCGCGGTCCAGGCCCTTTTCCAGGGCCCCCTGCATGAACTTATCCCGCTGCTCCGCCATGGCCTTGGCGTTCTTCTTGCCCATGGCCCGGCGCAGCAGGTCGCCGTCCCCCAGGGAGTATCCCGCGAGCTCCGAGGCGATGCGCATGACCTGCTCCTGATAGAGGATCACCCCGTAGGTCTCCTTGAGAACGGGCTCCAGCCAGGGATGGGGATACTCCACCTCGCGCCGGCCGTGCTTGCGCTCGACGAAGTCGGTGACCATGCCGCTCTCCAGCGGTCCGGGGCGGTACAGGGCCAGCAGGGCGATGAGCTCCTCGAACCGCTCCGGCTTGAGGTCCATCATCACCCCGCGCATCCCGGAGCTCTCCAACTGGAAGACCCCGTTGGTGTGGCCCTTGCAAAGCAGCTCGAAGGTCTGGGGATCGTCCATGGTCATGGTCTCCAGATCCGGGACCTCCTTGCCGCTCTCCCTGGCCAGCTCCAGGGTGTCCTGGAGCACGGTCAGGGTCTTCAGCCCCAGGAAGTCGAACTTGATCAGCCCCACCTTCTCCACTTTCTTCATGTCGTACTGGGTGACCACTTCCCCTTTCTTGCCCCTGTACAGGGGAAGGTACTCCTCCATGGGCTGATCGGAGATCACGATGCCGGCGGCGTGGGTGGAGGCGTGCCTGGCCAGTCCCTCCAGCTTGCGGGAGATGTCCAGGCACTTGGCCACCCGCTCGTCCTCCTCGCGCTTCTTTCTGAGCTCTGGCTCGCCCTCCAGGGCCTTGTCGACACTTATCCCCGGGTCCTCGGGGATAAGCTTTGCGATCTTGTCCGTCTCGGCGAAGCTCATACCCTGGGCCCGCCCCACGTCCCGGACCACGGCCCGGGCCTTCATGGTCCCGAAGGTGGTGATCTGGGCCACGTTATCCTTGCCGTACTTCTCCGTGACGTAGCGGATCACCTCTTCCCGCCGGTTGTAGCAAAAGTCCACGTCGATATCCGGCAGGCTCTCCCGCTCCACGTTCAAAAAGCGCTCGAAGAGCAGGCCGTAGCGGATGGGATCGATATTGGTGATCTTCAGGGCGAAGGCGGCCAGGGAGCCGGCTGCCGAGCCCCGCCCCGGGCCCACGGGAATGCCCCGCTTCTTGGCCCAGTTGATGAAATCCTGCACGATAAGGAAATAACTGCTGAAGCCCTTGCTGCAGATGATCTCCATCTCCTGCTCCAGGCGCTCCCAGTAGACCGCCTCCTCGATCTGGTGGGAGGACTTGTCCAGCCGCTCCCGGAGCCCCGCCCGGGCCATGTCCCGGAAGACCTGATCCAGGCTCCGCTCGTCCGGGGCGTGGTACACCGGAAAACGCGGCTTGCCCAGATCCAGCTCCAGATTGCAGGCCTCGGCGATTTCGCGGGTGTTCTCCAGCGCCCGCGGCACATGGGAAAAGGCCTGCTGCATGTCCTCCGGGGATCTGTAGAAGAGCTTGTCCGTGTTCACCCGCATCCGCTTTTGATCACTCACACAGGAATTGGTCTGGATGCAGAGCAGGGTATCGTGGGCCTCCGCGTCCTCGCGGTCCAGATAGTGGCAGTCGTTGGTCGCGACCAGGGGCAGGCCCGTCTCCTCCCCCAGCTCCACGAGCCGGGGATTGAGCTCCTCCTGCTGGGGGAGGTCGTTGTCCATGAGCTCCAGATAGAAGCGGCCGGGAAAGAGCTCGCTGTACTGCTTGGCCGTTTCCCTGGCCGCCTTCATTCCCCGGGAGAGGAGCACACTGGGAATCTCCCCCTTGAGGCAGGCGGACATGGCGATGAGATCGGAGCCCCACTGGGCGAGCAACTCCTTGTCCACCCGGGGCTTGTAGTAGAAGCCATCCAGGTTGGCCTTGCTCACCAGCTTGATCAGGTTGTGGTATCCCTGCCTGTTCCGGGCCAGGAGCACCAGATGATATCCCGCCTCCGAGGCGGATCCGGCGTCCTTCTTGTCGTGGCGCTCCGGAGCGACGTAGACCTCGCTCCCGATGATGGGCTTGAGCCCAAAGTCCTTGGCCGTGAGGTAGAAATCCAGGGCCCCGAAGAGATTGCCGTGGTCGGTGACCGCGGCCGCTCTCTGGCCCATGGAGACTGCTCGGGAGCACACGTCCCCCACCTTGATCGCCCCGTCCAGAAGGCTGTATTCGGTATGGCAGTGCAGATGCACGAAGTCGGTCATAATCTCTCGTTCAACGTCCCATGTTCCAAGTTCCTGGTTCGTGGTTCACCGTTCAGGGTCGAAAGGCTCGCCGTCCTGCCCGCCTGGAAACGTTGAACAGCGAACCTTGGGCTAGGCGAGATGACGCCCGATCTGTCCGGCCAGGCGGAGCAGCTGATGGGTGAATCCCGCCTCGTTGTCGTACCAGACTATGACCTTGAGCAGGCGGTTCTCCATGAGGCTGGTCAGAGGGGCGTCCACGACTCCGCCGAAACGGCTGCCGTTGTAGTCCACCGAGACCAGCGGCTCCTCGCTGTAGCCCAGGATATCCTTGAGCTCCTTCTCCGAGGCCTCCTTCAGGGCGCCGTTGATCTCCTCCACCCCCACGTCCTTTTCCATCCGGACGTTTAAATCCACCAGGGAGACATTGGGCGTGGGCACCCGGATGGCCATGCCGTCCAGCTTGCCTTTGAGGCTGGGGATCACTTCCGTTACCGCCTTGGCCGCGCCGGTGCTGGTGGGGATCATGGACATGGCCGCGGCGCGGGCCCGGCGCAGATCCTTGTGCGAGCCGTCCAGGATGCGCTGGGTCATGGTGTAGGAGTGCACCGTGGTCATGATCCCGTGCTCGATCCCGAAGCGGTCGTGCAGGGGCTTGACCACGGGAGCCAGGCAGTTCGTGGTGCAGGAGGCATTGGAGATCACGCTGTGCTCCGGCTTGAGGTCGGAGTCGTTGACCCCAGGCACGATGGTGGCGTCCACGCCCTTGCCCGGGGCGCTGATCAGGACCTTTTTCGCCCCGCAGTCCAGGTGCTGCTGGCAGCTCTGCTTGTCCTTGAACTTGCCCGTGGTCTCCAGGACCAGGTCCGCACCCAGCTCACCCCACTGCCACTCGCCGGGAGCGGCTCGAGTGACGTGGACCTGCCCGCCCTGCAGCAGGAAGCCCTTGTCGTTGGCCTCCACGCTGCCGCGGAAGTGGCCGTGGACCGAGTCGTATTTCAAAAGATGCGCCAAGCTCTCATTGTCCGCGCGCGCGTTCACCCCCACCAGCTCGAATTCCTGGCTGTCCGCGAGCAAACGGGCCGCGTAGCGGCCTATGCGTCCGAAGCCGTTGATCCCGATGCGCACTGCCATAGCCCTACCTCCTTGGATCCGCTATTTGTCCCTCTCTGCCGCAATTGAGTGCAACAGAGACGTCGCCTGCTCCCATGAGCTCCGAGCCATCACCTGTCGCCAATTTTCCTATGCCGCTCCCGAGGATCCCAGCACGTGCCGCATCTTGTGCTGCACCACGTGCACCACGGCTTCCCGGGCCGGCTTGAGGTATTTCCTGGGATCGAAGTTGGCGGGGTTCTCCGCGAGCTCCTTGCGCAAGGTGGCGGTCACGGCCAAGCGGATGTCCGTGTCGATATTGATCTTGCACACCCCGGAACGGGCGGCCCGAAGCAGCATGTCCTCGGGAACGCCTTTGGCACCCTCGATCTCTCCGCCGTACTTGTTGGCCATGTCCACATACTCCGGCAGAACGCTGGAGGCCCCGTGCAGGACCAGGGGGTAGCCGGGAAGGGTCTTGCTGATCCGCTCCAGCCGGTCCAGGTCCAGCCTGGGCTCGCCCTTGAACTTGTACGCCCCGTGGCTGGTGCCGATGGCCACAGCCAGGGAGTCGCATCCGGATCGCTCCACGAACTCCGCGGCCTCGTCCGGGTTGGTGAACACGTTCTCTTCCACGCTCACATCGTCCTCCACCCCGGCCAGCTGCCCCAGCTCGGCCTCGACCCAGACGCCTCGCTCGTGGGCGTAATCCACGACCTCCCTGGTCACCCGGATATTCTCCTCGAAGGGGTGGTGCGAGCCGTCGATCATGACCGAGGTGAACCCGGCATCGATGACCTGCTTGCAGATGTCGAAATCCTGCCCGTGATCCAGATGGAGGCAGAGGGGGAGATCGCTCTCCTCCAGCGCCGCCTCCACCAGCTTGACGATGTAGGTCTGCCCGGCATATCGTCTGGCACCCGCGGACACCTGCAGGATGAGGGGCGATTTCTCCGTCTGGGCCGCGCTGATGATTCCCTGCACGATCTCCATGTTGTTCACGTTGAAAGCGCCGATGGCATAGCCGCCGGAATAGGCCTGCTGAAACATCTCGGACGGCGAGGTGAGTGGCATGTCCGCCTCCTTGCTTATCGAGTGAAAAGATGCTTTGCCCGCGGGCAGGATCGCCCCGTTCCATGGCCAAGGCGAGGCAGGGGCGGAGGTGTTCCT
>JAIPDU010000136.1 GCA_021737525.1 Desulfohalobiaceae bacterium
GACAGCCTGGGCGGCACAGGGTGATGCGGCGATCCAGAGGGCAAGGAAAATCAGACAGGCTAGGAGCTTGACCTTGAGCGGCATAGGATTGTCCGTGGTGTTAAAGGGGGCGAGTTCGCCGGACTTGAGAATTATGTTGAGATAACCTAGCAAATGATAAGGAGACATTCAATCCCCGGGGCGGTCAAATAGCCGACATGGAAAGGATTCATCCTGCAAGGGGGGGGTGGCTGTGTTGAACCGTAAGCGTTCACGAGGCTGTCCCTCGCGAGAAGGAGCCCCGTGGATGCTTACGTTGAATCCATGAAGGATTCGGTGTACTTTATTCCGGTATGTACTGCCAAGCTATGGACAAGGGCGAAACAGCTTGCGTGCAGGTCCGGGGCGAGAGAGATCACGATCTGGCCCGTGCCGCGCGACTGTCCGCGATTCTGGGGCTGCCCCTGCTGCGGGACAGCTCGGAGTCCGGCAACGGAACGAGTTTGCTCGTGTCCGGGGGGCGTTTGGGCCTGAAAGCCCCGGAAACTGGTGAGCCGAACGAGTCTGGAGCCGTCTATTTTCCGGATTGGACGCGGATCGATACCGCTTCCCCGGCAGGCAGGCGCTCCAGACAGCCCCTTCTGCGCGCCGTGCAGGGCAGACGTGGAGGGAAGGGGCTCATGGTCTGGGACGTCACAGCGGGATGGGGCGAGGACGCCTGGATACTGGCCGCGTTGGGGCATCGGGTCCTGGCTGTGGAACGGGATCCACTGGTCTACTTCTGCCTGCTGGATGCCTGGTCCAGGGCGGCCCTGGAAGCCCCTGTCGCCGCAGGAAGGATTCGGCCCGTCCGCGCCGACGCCGAGGCGATGCTGCAACGGCTCGCCGCGGATCCCGGGAGCGGGGATTTTCTTCCCTGGCCGGACGTGGTCTATCTGGATCCCCTTTTTCCAGTGTACAAAGGGAAAAAGGGCAGAGAAAAGAAGCCCATGCGCATTTTGCGCCTTAGGGCGGGGAACGCGGTGGATGATGCAGAAGATCTGCTGCGGAAGGCACTCATGGTTTCCAGACTGCGCGTGGTGCTGAAAAGGCCTCGCAGGGCCGAAACTCTGGCCCCGGCTGGTCGCGGACCGGTACACACCGTTGCCGGCCGGGGATATCGCTACGACATCTATATACCCCCAAGGGATACTGCATGAGGCTGGACTCGGAGGAAGCCTTCCTCGAGCTTGTGGACCGCTATTTCCCCCGTATGCGCCGGGGAGATGCAGGAGGGCGCGGGGACGACTGCGCGGTGATTCCCTGCAGGGAAAGGCTTTGTATTTCCTCGGACCTTTTTCTGGAAGGAGTGCATTTCTCCAGGGCCTATTTTTCCCCGCGCGATGTGGGGTACAAGAGCCTGGCGGTGAATATATCGGACATAGCAGCCATGGCTGCCGAGCCCGAGGGCTTTTTGTTGAATCTTCTCCTCCCGGCGGAAGTCCCGGATGGATTCTGGCCGGAATACTTCCTGGGGCTGGCCGAGCTTGCGGAGGAATACGGCCTCTACCTGGCGGGCGGCGATCTGAGCCGATCCGGACAGCTGGGCATGGGCATCACCATCTGGGGCTCGCCAAACGGTTTTGTGCCCCGCGGAGGAGGGCGGACAGGGGATCTGCTCTTTCTCCTCGGCGAGCCAGGACTTTCCGCCGCCGGATTGGATGTTCTGGGTCGGGGACGGGATCCCTCGGAGTTCCCGGAGGCAGTTAAGGCGCATCTGCGGCCCTCCCTTTATGTTCGACAAGCGCGCCAGCTGGGAGCGTGTCCCGGAATTACGGCCCTCATGGACGTCTCGGACGGATTGGCCATGGACGTTCCCCGCATATTGGCTCCAGGGACAGGAGCAGAGCTCCGGCTGGGGCGGGAGGATCTGCATCCGGAAGTGGTGGCCTGCGCCCGGTTGCAGGGAATATCCGCGGTGGAGCTCGCCTTCCGGGGCGGGGAGGAATACGCCCTGCTCGGGGCAATCGATCCTTCCTTCCGGGGGAGGTTGCACGATCTTGCGCCCGAAGCCCAAATAGTGGGCGAAATTGTACAGGGGGAAGGGCTTAGCCTGAACGGAGCCCAGGTGCAAATCCAGGGATTCGATCACATGCGTGGAGGCTGACCATGGCTGGAGAAAAATCCTCTTCTGCGGAGTGCCGGATTGTGGGCAGGGTGCGCTCCCAACTGACGGATAGGCGGAACACTCCCACTCAGGGCAGTGCTGATCTTCCTCCGGCTCGGATCGATATCGAACCGGGCTACAGGGAGGCCATTTTCGAGCTGCACCCCGGGGCGGCGGCACAGGTGCTCACCTGGCTCCACGAGGCGGATAGGGGCGTGCTCCAGTGTCACCCCCGTGGCGATCCTTCCCGCCCCATGCGCGGGGTTTTCTCAACCCGCTCTCCGGACAGGCCCAATCCCATTGGTCTCCATCCGGTCCGCATCCTGACCGTAGAGGACCTTACCTTGACCGTGCATCCCTTGGAGGCCCTGGACGGCACACCAGTGCTGGATATCAAGCCCCTGATATCCGCGGATGAAGAGGACCCGCCCTGGGGTCCGGACATCCCGGCGGAAGTGGGAGAGGCCTTTCGCTTTGTCGGCCGCGAGGCGTGGCACAGAGGGCTCGTGAACGGGAGGAACGGCAATCTGAGCTTGAGACGGGAAAATGGGCGTATGGTGATCACCCGGCACGGGAGCGCCAAGGGACGCCTCGCCCCCGGAGATCTGATCGACGCCGATATGGGTGCCCTCTCCGGTGCTTTGCAGAGCAACATGTCCTCGGAAGGCCTCATGCACGCGGAGATTTACCGCAGACAACCCCGAGCCGGGGCGGTGCTGCACACGCATCCTCCGTCACTGCTCGCCCTGAGCCTGCTCCATTCCGGAAGGAGAATGCTCCATCTGCCCCTGTGCGAGGCGGGAGCTCTGGCCGAGGAATTGGCTGTGGTTCCCGCCAGGGAGCCCGGGACTCAGGATTTGGCCCTGGCTGTGGGGCGGGCTGCCGAGGAGAAGCAGGCCGTGTTCATGCAGGCCCATGGCCTGGTTTGCTGGGGGGAGGACCTGAATCGGGCCCTGGACCTCACCGAGGAGCTGGAGGGCCTGGCCCGGGTTCAACTCGTTTCCGGAGGATAGACGATTGAAAAAAGCCCCATGGGGATGCCTTCGCGTACCTTTGCGGGCTATACTGTGTTCCGTAAATATGCTAGTCTAAACAATGGGAAGGATGTTTCCACTGTATTCCGCTCATCTGGATTCACAAGGTGGAAAGGCACATGGTCCCGGGGCCTTGCGAGGCCTCACAGTCGGGACCTTCCTTCAGCGATTTGTTCAAACCCAATATGAGTCAAGGAGGTTCGGTATGGATATGAACAGGATACTGCGCGGAATAGCCGGAGGCATGGTGCTGCTCAGCCTGCTCCTGGCCGTGGTCTTCTCCTGGTGGTGGCTGCTGCTCACCCTGTTTGTGGGGGCCAATCTTTTGCAGTCCGCCTTTTCCGGGACCTGCCCCATGATGAAGGTGCTCAGGATGATGGGCTTTCGGGCCGTGGGGGATGAGGACACGGCCAGGACCTGATCCCTTCCTCGGTACCTGATCCCGGTTGCGATTGCCGGTCCTTCGGTGATCGGAACCCTGTTCGCGATGCGGAAGCGGTGCGCTTGAAGTGGGAGGGGAGCCTCTTCCCCGGGAGAAGCAAGGAGACAAGCCATGAACGAGACAGCTAGCAAACGCGAGGACCTGGAGAGCGAAGCACTGGACGAGGGCGTTCGGCTCCTCTATGAAATGGATCGCGAGGAGCTGATCCGGATCATTCTCGACGACGCCAAGAATTGGCTGGCCCATGACGGGCTCTGGTTTCAGGCTGTTGAGCAGGATCAGGGCATGGACGCGGCCATAGAGGCTGATCGCAAGGCCTGGCAAACCTTTACCCAAATCGAGGCCAAGCGGATCATGAAGCGTCTGGGCCTGGAACCGGGAGGCGGCATCCCGGCCCTGGTGACCTGCCTCAAGCACCGCATGTACGCCAGGCTGAACAAGCAGCGCTGTGTGGAGGTGACAGATAAGCGGGCCGTTTTCCAGATGGTTGACTGTCGCGTCCAGGCAGCGCGAAAACGGAGGAATCTCCCGGACTTTCCCTGCAAGCCAGTGGGGCAGGTGGAGTACGCCGAATTCGCCAGGACGGTGGATCCCAGGATCGAGACCAAGTGCATCTGTTGCCCTCCGGACGACCATCCGGAGGAATACTATTGCGCCTGGGAATTCACCCTGTCCGAAGAGGGCTGAGTTGTCCGGAGGGAGCTCAATGCATACCGTATTCTTCCCTGCAAGCCCTGTGTCCGGGAGAAGTGCCAGGGTGCGAGACCGAGGCACCCCAGGGGTAGCACGCTTTCTTTCCGGAGTGTTCGCTGTCTGTTTCCTCTTCCTCGCGAGCGTCTCCGCTGCCAACGCCGGGATGCGGGAAGGGTTCGCAAGCCTGAGGCAAGAGGACTACAGCCGGGCGGCTGAAGCGTTTCGTCCCTTGGCCGAAAAAGGGGAAAGAACTGCGATGTACAATCTGGGCCTGCTCCTGGACCAAGGACTGGGCCTGGAGCGGGATCGCGTCTCTGCCGCAACCTGGTATCGCCTGGCAGCCGATGGGGGCGATCCCAGAGCCCAGTACAACCTGGCCCTGCTCTTCATTGAGGGGCAGGGAGTGGACCAGGATTACGATCGGGCGGTTGAGCTCCTGCGCCAGGCGGCGGAGAAGGGTCTGGCCCGGGCCCAGTACAATCTGGGCATCCTGTCCTACGAGGGCCTGGGTATGCCCATCAGTTACGACCGTTCCAGGCAATGGTTCAGCAGGGCCTCGCGGAACGGCTTCCGCAAGGGAGAGTGCGATCTGAACTATGTGGGCCTGTGCATGAGCCGGGCGGAATTCCGCTTGGGCGAGGGGTCGGACTAGAGTAGCGAGCCACACCGTTTTGTACCCCGTGCGGACGGCTTGGCCAGTCCCTCGGGGGTTTTTCGGGGGATACGCTTATTGATTTAGATCCGCGAAAGCCACC
Organism: Desulfohalobiaceae bacterium; assembly: GCA_021737525.1. Classification (GTDB taxonomy): domain Bacteria; phylum Desulfobacterota; class Desulfovibrionia; order Desulfovibrionales; family Desulfothermaceae; genus JAIPDU01. The sequence continues at coordinate 5,050 of JAIPDU010000136.1, forward strand.
ACGGGGTTTTTCGAGCGAGGAGGCTCCGGTTCTGAATTTTCTAAGGCTCCTCCTGCGGGGGCATCCCTGCCCCCACCCGACTCGAGGTGTATACAGGTATGATCAGTAAAAGCACTCCCCA
>JAIPDU010000137.1 GCA_021737525.1 Desulfohalobiaceae bacterium
AGCTGGGCGTCTTCGCCCCCAATCCGCAGCACTGCGAGCGCCTCGGCCCGGGGGAGGTGGGCTTTCTCTTCGCCAACATCAAGGACCTGCGCAACGCGCGGGTGGGCGATACCATCACCTCGGCGGACAACCCCACGCCTGACCCCTGTCCCGGCTTCAAGAAGGTCCAGCCCATGGTCTTCTGCGGCCTGTATCCCACGGAACCGGCCAAGTTCGATCCCCTGAAGAAGGCCTTGGAGCGGCTCCAGCTCAACGACACCGCCTTCACCTTCGAGCCGGAAACCTCCCAGGCCCTGGGATTCGGCTTCCGCTGCGGCTTTCTGGGGCTACTCCACATGGAGATCATCCAGGAGCGCCTGGAGCGGGAGTTCCAGGCCGAGCTCATCGCCACCGCCCCCTCGGTGATCTACGAGGTCTACAAGCAGGACGGGGAGGTCCTGCGCATGGAGAACCCCTCGGAGCTGCCCGATCCGGCGCAGATCGCGGAGATCCGCGAGCCCTTCGCCCGCATGGAGATCCACGTGCCCAGCGAATACGTGGGCAACGTGCTCAAGCTGTGCGAGGAGAAGCGGGGCGTGCACAAGGACATGCGCTATTTGAGCTCCGCCAGGGTGATCATCACCTACGATCTTCCCTTCGCCGAGATCGTGTACGACTTCTTCGACCAGCTCAAGTCCGTGACCCGGGGCTACGCCTCACTGGACTACGACATCCTGGGCTTCTTCACCTCGGACGTGGTCAAGCTGGACATGCTCATCAACCACGAGCAGGTGGACGCCCTGTCCTCCATGGTGCACCGGGACAAGGCCTACCACCACGGCCGCAGCATCGCCCAGAGGATGCGCAAGCTCATCCCCAGACAGCTCTTCGAGGTGGTGCTCCAGGCCTGCATCGGGAACAAGGTCATAGCCAGGGAGCGGATCCCGCCGCTGCGCAAGAACGTGACCGCCAAGTGCTACGGCGGGGATATCACCCGCAAGCGCAAGCTCCTGGAGAGGCAGAAGGAGGGCAAGAAGCGGATGAAGAAGATGGGCAACATCGACATCCCGCAGGAGGCCTTCCTTGCGGCGATGAAAAAGGACGACGAGGATTGATCCGCGAACCAGGGCCTGCTAGGATTCCTTGCGCGCAACCAACTGGAGGACTTCGAGAATCATGCCCGCGAACAACCGTGAGAGCGCTTCCGTGAGCCAGAGCCCGGACAAGAAGGACAAGAAGGAGAAGGGGGCGGTCAGGGAATATGCCGAGGCCCTGATCATCGCTTTGCTCCTGGCCTTTGTCATCCGCTCCTTCGTGGTCCAGGCCTTCAAGATCCCCTCCGGATCCATGCTCCCCACCCTGAAGATCGGGGACCACCTTTTGGTGAACAAGTTCGTCTACGGCCTGCGCCTTCCCTTCACGGACATCCGCCTCACCGACTTTTCCGACCCGGAATTCCAGGATATTATCGTCTTCCGCTTCCCGGAGAACGAGTCCAAGGACTTCATCAAGCGGGTCATCGGAACCCCCGGAGACACCATCCGGATCGAGGACAAGCGCCTCCTCCGCAACGGCGATCCCGTACGGGAGCCCTACGTCAGGCACAGCCGCACCGAGGCCTACGGGAGCTTTCCCATGGACAAGTGGCCCCCGCACAGCTTCGATCCCAGGGTGCGCAACAATCTGGGACCCATCCAGGTGCCGGAGGACAAGTACTTCGTCATGGGCGACAACCGCGGTGAATCCTACGACTCCCGCTTCTGGGGCTTCGTGGAGGAGGACAAGATCCTGGGCAGGGCCTGGATCATCTACTGGTCCTGGAAGAGCTGGACGGATATCCGCTGGTCCCGGATCGGGAAGGTGATCCACTGATCCGTCTCCCCCTCTCCTGATTCCGGTTCCAGTCTCCGGGCAGCAAGGGGAAGATTTTGGACGCCCTGCCAAGAAGGGGGAAGCATGCTGGCCAACGTCCTGACCACGGCGCTGCTGGGGATCGATGCCTACACAGTGCGGATCGAGGTGGATCTGACCCGGTCCGGGGTGCCCGCCTTCGTCATGGTGGGGCTGGCCGAGGGAGCGGTCAAGGAGAGCAAGGAGCGCATCTTCTCCGCCCTGAAGAACAGCGGCTTCCGCGTCCCGCCCTCCCGCATCACGGTCAATCTCGCCCCGGCGGACATCCGCAAGGAGGGGAGCACCTACGACCTGCCCCTTGCCGTGGGCCTCTTGGCTGCCTCGGAGTACATGGACCCGGAGCTCATCTCCGGGTTCTTTCTTGCCGGGGAGCTCTCCCTCTACGGCGAGCTCAAGCCGGTGAGCGGGGTGCTGCCCATGGCCATCCAGGCCCAGAAGGAGGGGATGCGGGGACTGATCGTCCCCGAGGAGAACGCCGCGGAGGCGGCCGTGGTCCAGGGCCTCTCCGTCTACCCGGTCCGCTCCCTGCAGCAGGCGGTGCGCTTCCTCTGCGGGGAGGAGACCATTGCTGCCTACCACTACGACATCGCCGACCTGTGGGCCTCGCGCGGCGAATTCGCCCTGGACTTCTCCGAGGTCAAGGGCCAGGAGCACGGCAAGCGGGCCATCGAGATCGCGGCAGCCGGCGGGCATAACCTCCTGTTCATGGGTCCTCCCGGAAGCGGGAAGACCATGCTGGCCAAGCGCATCCCCACGGTGCTTCCCCTGCTGGAGTTCCAGGAAGCCCTGGAGGTAACCAAGATCTACAGCGTGGCCGGACAGCTGAGGCCAGAAACCGGGCTGGTCACGGAGCGCCCCTTCCGCTCGCCGCACCACACCATCTCCGACGTGGGGCTCATCGGCGGGGGGCAGTATCCCCGTCCCGGAGAGGTCTCCCTGGGGCACCGCGGCGTCCTCTTCCTGGACGAGATGGCGGAGTTCAAGAAGCACGTCCTGGAGGTCCTGCGCCAGCCCATCGAGGACGGGGAGGTGACCATCTCCCGGGCCGCGGTCTCCCTGTCCTATCCAGCGGACTTCATGCTCGTTGCGGCGATGAATCCCTGTCCCTGCGGATATCGATTCGACGAGTTCCACCCCTGCACCTGCACCCCCAAGCAGATCCAGCGCTACCACGCCCGCCTGTCCGGGCCGCTCATGGACCGGATCGATCTCCAGGTCGAGGTGCCGGCGGTCCCGTACAAGGATCTCCGTGAGGACAGCGGCGCCCTGGACTCGCAGACCATGCGCGAGCGCATCGAGACCACCCGGAGTCTGCAGCGCCAGCGCTACCAGGGGCTGCCCTGCGGGGCGAACAGCGAGCTCTCCGGCAGGTGGCTGCAGCGGTTCTGCGCCCTGTCCGAAGCGGAGCACGACTTCCTGGAGCAGGCGGTAAAGAAGCTGGGCCTCTCCGCCAGGGCCCACACCCGGGTGCTCCGCATCTCCCGGACCATCGCGGACCTGGCCGGGGCGGAGTCCATCGACACCAGCCACCTGGCCGAGGCGATCAATCTGCGATTCATGGACCGGGAGAACGGGACGGGGGTGTAGCCGGCTCCACAATGCCACGGGCTCGCTGGCAGGGGACTTTTCCGGCATGTCGGCAGAAGCGTTGTTGCACCCTGCCCGCTCGTTTGCTAAAGGCCTTGACCCATGCACGACTCACATCTTTCCACGGCCAAACCCCTTTTCCACGCCGCCAGGGACTGGGGTGCCGACCTGGCGGCTGTAGCGGACACGTCCCGTCTGGCCGGGATCGAAACCGATCCCCCGGATCTCCTGCAAGGCTATCCCCGGGCGGTCTCCCTGGCCGTTCGCCTGTCCGACGGGATCATGGATCCCGTCACAGAGCGGCCCACCCCGCTGTATGCCCGGCACTACCAAAACGTGAACGCCCTTCTGGATCATATCGCCACCCGGGTCTCAGGACTTCTGCAGTCCTGGGGCGGCAAGGCCCTGCCCATCCCGGCCAGCCACATCATGGACGAGGAGCGCTTCGTGGCCTCCCTGTCGCACAAGGCCGTGGCCCTGCATGCTGGGCTCGGCTGGCAGGGCAAATCCCTTCTCCTGATTACGCCCCGGTTCGGTCCCAAGGTGCGCCTGGTCACCGTGCTCACGGACCTGCCCCTGCCCGCGAATGCGCCCCTGAAGAATCGATGCGGCAAGTGCACCCACTGTGTGGAGGCCTGCCCCGCCGGAGCGATCAAGAACGCCTCCACGGATCTGCACTTCGCCGCGCGTCAGGAGGCCGTGGACCTGGATGCCTGTGTCCGGCAGCTGCGGCGCAACGAGCAGGACACACACATCCCGCCCTACCTCTGCGGTGTCTGCGTCTCAGCCTGCCCCTGGGGCAAGCCCAAGCGTTCCGGTTAGCAGGGCGCCACAAACTTCCAGTTGCGGACTTCGGCCGCACGCGGTGAAGCGTTTTGAACCGCACCCATGCACCCACTTTAACACTATTTATGACTAGCTCTATCTATCTAGATAAATTGAAATTATTTAGAAATTGCACCGGTGCAATAAAGTGTGTGCAGGGCAAGCTGCTCCCTCCAGTCACTTCATTATTCGAAGCTGGGTTCTGGGCGCTCGGCGCTCGGTGCTGACTGCTGGGTTCCCAGATCCCAGAGCCGAGTGCCCAGAACCAAGTGGCCAGGGCTGACCGTTGCCGCGGGGATGTCCCAGGCAAGCTTTGCTTGCCAATCACGTCCCTCTGGGTCCCCCATGTCGAGTGAGCGGGAGCGAACGGGCGGTTCATCTTCTGAAAGCGGAAGAATGAGCCTGGCGCTCAATGCGCTCCGTTCTTCTCACCCTCAAGAGCACCAGGATCTTGACCCGTCGGCTAATCACTTACCATAGTGCCAATAAACTGGTCCTGTCCCTCCCAAGAAGTATCAATCTACTTGAGTCTGAACTCGAAACACCTCGTCTGGCATGATCCATTAAGCGACTAAATTGTTCCCGGATTGGAACCGATACGAAAAATGTCCTACCATGACCGAATCATCCCATGAAAGGAAGGGCTCAGAGGGAAACTCATGGCGAACCAGGGTCGTATTCCCGGAACGAAATCGGCAAGGCAATTCATGCTGCGTGCCCATTCCAACCGAGAAAATGCGATCGGCATCCTGGCCTCGCTCCGAATGAACCAGCATGAGATG
>JAIPDU010000002.1 GCA_021737525.1 Desulfohalobiaceae bacterium
GGAAAGAGAACTTCCTGGACGGAAACTAGCTAGTGCCTGACCGAAAACCGTGATTGGACGTCAACTTGCCCCGGCTGCGAGGTGCAAGATATTTTGAACCCACAGTGTATACTACTGGATGAGGATTTCAAAATCTTGCAGCCACGAAGTGGATGGGTGAGTTTTGGTCCAATCTCTAGCTATTCGCCTCCACGAAAGTAATCACATCCTGCACTGTTCGCAGCTGCTGCGCCTTGTCGTCGTCGATCTCCAGGCCGAACTCGTCCTCCATGGCCATGATCAACTCGGTCAGATCCAGGGAATCCGCTCCCAGATCGTCCACAAAGGACGCCTCGGGCACTACCTGATCCTGATTCACATCCAGCTGCTCGGACACGATCCCCTTTATCTTCTCCAATACGGACATATATCCTCCCATATTCGTTTTCTATTCCGCCCGACCGGGTCAGGCATTTTTCCGCTCGCCAAGAGAGGCGACTACATATACATTCCGCCGTTCACCGAGAGCACGTGTCCGGTAATGAAACCGGCTTCCTCCGAGGCAAGCCAGGACACGGCAGCGGCGACCTCCCAAGCCTCGCCGAACCGTCCCAGAGGAATACGGGACAGATAGGCCTCCCTGGTTTGGCCGTCGAGCTCCTCGGTCATCTCCGTGGCGATAAAGCCCGGAGCAACCGCATTCACAGTGATGCCCCTGCTTGCCAGCTCCGCTGCAGCGGACTTGGTCAGACCGACAAGGCCCGCCTTGGAGGCGCAGTAGTTCGTCTGCCCCGGATTGCCGGACTGACCCACCACGGAGGAAATGTTGATGATACGGCCCTGTCTGCGCCGGACCATGAGCTTGGAGGCCTCCCGCAGGCAGGCAAAGGCACCGTTGAGGTTAACCTGCAGGACATCATTCCAGTCCCGGTCCTTCATCCGGAGCAACAGGCCGTCCCTGGTGACACCGGCGTTATTCACCAGGGCCCCGAGGTTCACCGCTCCCTTGATCTCTTCCTTGAACCAGGCCGCGACGTCGTCGGTCCGGGACACGTCGAGCTGGAAGGCCCGAACCCTGCCTCCCTGTTCCTCGGCCTCACTGCGGACCTGCTCCGCCTTGTCCGCATTGCTCACGTAGGTGAAATAGACCTGCCATCCGTCCGCAGCCAAGCGTTTGACCAGTGCCTGCCCGATCCCCCTGGAACCGCCCGTAACAATCGCAGTCTCTAGCAAATCCGTCATACAGCGTCCACCTGTTTGGGTTCGCCGGTCACCGTGGTCCTAAAAAACTCGCCCCAGATCGACGGGCTCACACTCGGCTAGAACTGAAGCAGCGCGCTACCCCAGGTCAATCCGGCACCGAAGGCCGTGAGCAGCACCTTGTCCCCGGAAGTGATGCGACCAGCGGCGTACGCTTCGCTCAGGGCGATGATCACCGAAGCAGCGGATGTGTTCCCGTAGCGGTCCACATTGACGTAAATGTTCTGCATGGGATAGCCCAGCTTCTTGGCCAGGGCCTCAATGATGCGCAGATTGGCCTGATGCGGAATGAAGAGATCCACATCCGCGGTGCTCAGCCCGTTCCGGTGAAGCAGCTTGGTGGTAAGATCCGCCATGCCGCGGACAGCGTGACGGAAGAGCTCGCGGCCCTTCATCTGGATGAAATAATCTTCGCTTACCGCCTGCCCCAACTTATAGGGGCTGGCCGAGCCGCCCTCCCGGCCCACGGGCAGCAGATGTCCCAGTGTGCCGTCGGAATGCTGAATTGCGTCCACCACATAGGGACCGGCCTCGGACCCGCCGCCGAGAACCGCCGCTCCTGCCCCGTCACCGAAAAGGACGCAGGTGTTGCGGTCGGAAAAGTTCAATCTGGCGGTACAGACCTCGCTGCCCACGACAAGGATGGTGGCTCCGGGATCGAGCGCCAAGAGGCCCCTGGCCAGATCCAGGGAGTAGATGAACCCGGAACAGCCGGCACCCACATCCGCCGCCATCTGGCAGCGTGTGGCCCCCAGCTCCCCCTGCAGGACACAGCTGCTTGTGGGGGTGCAATAGTCGGGAGTAAAGGTGGCCAGCAGGATATGGGTCACGTCCCCGGCGTCGCAGCCGGCGTCTTTAAGGGCCCGACGCGACGCGTGAAGAGCGAGTTCCGAGCAGCCCTGTCCCTCGGCGGCGATCCTGCGTTCCTTGATCCCCGTTCTTGTGGTGATCCACTCGTCCGAGGTCTCCACCATCTCTTCCAAATCGGGATTGGTCAGGACGGAGTCGGGAACGTAATAGCCAAGTCCAAGTATATTCGGTTGTCCGCTCATAAGGCTCACTATTTGAAGATCATGCTCGGTTTGGGGCCCTAACCCTGCTGCTCCTCGGAACCCCCTTCTTCCGAGTACGAACCCGATTTCTGGCCCGAAGAGATGAAATGACGGAAACGATGGAAGCGGCTCAGCTCGGGATGCATCTCCAGCGTTTGCCGAATCGCGTCATTGGCCTTGGTGGTGGTGAATTCCACGGCCATCTTGACCGCTTGGCAGATCGCGGTTTGGCCGGCTGAGCCGTGACAGACGAAGACCGTGCCGTTCAGCCCCAGGAGGGGGGCTCCGCCGTATTCCTCGTAGTCCAGACGTTTCCCGATGCGATTCAAGGCGGGCCGTGCCATCAGGGCCCCGAGCTTGCTCATCCTGTTCCTGGAGAGCTCCTGCTTGAGCATTTTGCCGAAGGCCCTGCCCAGGCCTTCGCTCAGCTTGAGGGCTATGTTGCCCACGAATCCGTCGCAGACAGCGATATCGATATCCGATTGGAACACATCCCTGCCCTCCATGTTGCCCACGAAGTTCAGGGAGGTGCTCTTGAGCATGGCGTAGGCCTCTGTCACCTGAGCATTGCCCTTGCCCTGCTCCTCCCCGATATTCAGGATCCCCACCTTGGGACTGCTCTCCTTGAGCACGTTCCTGGCCAATGTATCCGCCATGATGGCGAACTGGACCAGATGGCGGGGCTTGGAGTCGACGTTGGCCCCCACGTCGACGAGCAGCAGGGGCTTGTTCTCCCGGGGAAGGATGGTGGCCAGACCGGGGCGGTCGATTCCTTTGATCCGGCCCAGGACCAGCATGGTCGTAGCCAGGGTGGGACCGGTGTGCCCAGCGCTCACAAGGCCCTGGGCACGGCCGTCCTTGATCAGGTGGCTCGCCACCTGGATGGACGTGCCGCGTTTCTTGCGCATCCGATGCGAGGACTTCTCCCCAGCCTCGGCCACTTCGTCCGCGTGGACGACCTCCACATCCAGATCCTGGCAGGAATGCTGTTCCAGCTCGAGACGCAACTCGCTATCCCTGCCCACGAACCTCAGTCCGACGCCCGTCTCCCGGGCGGCACGCAAAGCCCCGGGCACAATCACGGAGGGACCCCAGTCCCCCCCCATGGCGTCTATCGCCATGACCGTGCCCTTATTGCTCATTCGAGTCGCCTGTCACTTGCTTTCCCTTGTACGTCCCGCATGCCGGGCAGGCCCGATGGGGCATGGCGGGCTCGCCGCAGGAACAGAATGTGACCTTTGGCTTGGAGACACCGTCGTGGGAGCGACGCATCCCCTTCCTGGATTTGGAGACTTTCTTTTTGGGTACTGCCATCCTCGATTCTCCTGTCGTTTTTTCTGGCCGCGATATCATCGCGCGGCACTGCAGAGGGTCTCTATCATGGGGCCGAAGAGAAGGCAAACCGAACGGCTCTGCCGGCACAGCGGGACGCTTCCTCCGGTCGATCAAACGCTCCCGGCAAGCCCGGGGACACCGGGGAAAAACTACTCGATCTTGAGCCGGCGAAGAACGGCCAGCCTGGGGTCGCCTTCCTCGGCCTGGCAATCACAGGGGCCGAGGTTCAAGTTGGTGCCGCAACCGGGGCACACACCCTGGCACTCCTCGGCACAGACATGCTTGAAGGGCAGGTTCAGAACCATCTGCTCCCAGAGTACTCCGGCCAGGTCCAGGAACCAGACGTTGTTCTCCATCCAGAGGAACCTCGGTCCGAGAAGATCCGCTTCGCTCAAGGAGGGATCGGATTCCTCGAAGATGCTGAAATGAGCCGCCAGAACAAACCCGGCAGCCTCGGCGCAGCGATCACAGGGCATCTCGATCTTTCCGCTGAGATCGCCGTTGATCAAGTAGCCCTTGTCCTGGGGAGAAACGTGCACTTTGGCCTGTATGGCCTCGGCTATGGTATAGGGCAGCCCGAACTCGGCTATGGGGTCGTTCCATACCGCCTGTTCCTGGACACAATAGTCCTCTCCAGCCGGGGGCAGGTCCTTGAGATTAATCCAGTAGCTCGCCATAATGAAATACCCCGAAACGTATTTATTTACTTAGGCATCAAGCCGTTTGTCAAGCTCTACCCTTGCGTTTTGCATGAACTTAATATAGGGTGTCTTTTTTGTCTGTCGGGAGTGAATCCGCCCTAGGTGAGCCAACGAGCGGACTCCCGTCCCCGCCTTTTCTTTTAACAAAAGAAAAAGCAAAAAAGTCAGTGGTTTATAGTAGCGCATTTTTGTTTCTTTTCACCAAAAAGAAACGACAGTCAGTTTCCGGTTGAAAGCTGGCTGGGCTCGAGGAGCAAATAACTGCCCATGGGAGGTTTTATTTATGGCCAAGACATGCGAGATATGCGGCAAGACGCCCCAAGTCGGATTTCATGTGAGTCACGCCAACAACAAGACCAAGCGCCGCTTCAAGCCCAATCTGCAACGGGTACGGGCCCAGATGCCCTCCGGCGGGGTCAAGCGGATCAAGGTCTGTTCCCGCTGCCTGCGCAACGGCTCGGTCCGCAAGCCGGCCATCCGTTAGTCGCGGGTTGATTGTATTTCCACGCCGACATTCCGCCACGTCCCTTCACCCACTCGAGGCACGGAATGCTGCTTTTGCGAACAGACTGACTCAGAATGGCAACTCGACAAAGGCAACAATTAGCTGTCCATCGAGTGGGTGAAGGGCCTTCTAGCCTACCCAGTACCCGATCGAAAACCGTGATTGGACGTAAACTTGCCCGGATACGAGGAGGCGAAACTTTGAAACCGCAGTGTATATTAATACATGAGGATTTCAAAATTTTGCAGCGACGAAGTAGGTGGGTGAGTTTTCCTCCAAGCACCACCTAGGCCTCGGCCAGCTGCAGCGCCCGCTCCAGCCGAGCCAGAACACTTTCCCGCCCCAAGAGCTCCATGCTCTCGAAAAGCCCAGGGCTGGCCTTGCTTCCGGTCAAAGCCACGCGGATGGGCTGAGCCAGGCGCTTGAAGCGGATCTCCTGCTCCTCCAGAAAGCTCCCTATGCGCGACTCCAGGCTCTTTTGATCGAACCGGGGCAGCTCCCGCAATACGGGCAATAGCCGCTCCAGATAGGAAGCCGCTTCCGGGGTGAGGAACTTGTGCAAGAGCTCCGGGTCGTAGGGCAAATCCCCATCCGCGCGGACGAAGGGAGCGGCCCACTCGGCCATCTCCTGCATCGTTTTGGCCCTGGGCTGCAGCAGGGGAATCAGCTGGAGGAGATAATCCTGTTCCGGTGAGGGCAAATCGCTGGCCGCCAGGAACTCCTGCAGGACAGGTGCCAAATCCTGTGCTGACGCGGACTTGATATGCTGGCTGTTGACCCAGAGCAATTTGTCCGGATCGAAGACACAGGCGGACTTGCTCAGGTTGTGCAGGGAGAACTTCTCCCGCAGCTCGTCCTGGGAAAAGATCTCCTGGTCCCCGTAGGACCAGCCCAGCCGGGCCAGATAGTTGCTCATCGCCTCGGGCAGAAAGCCCTGCCGCCTGTATTCCAGCACGGACATGGCCCCGTGCCGCTTGCTCAGACGCTTCTTGTCCGGCCCCATGATCATGGGGACATGGCCGAATACCGGCAGATCGACGCCCAGGGCGCGGTAGAGAAGGACCTGCTTGGGCGTGTTGCTCAAGTGATCGTCCCCGCGCAGGATATGGGTGATTCCCATGTCCACGTCATCCACCACCACCGCCAGGTTGTAAGTGGGCGCCCCGTCGGTCCGGCGCAGAACGAAGTCATCCAGCTCCCTGTTGTCCACGGCCACATCGCCTTTGAGCACATCCTTGAACGCGGTTTCTCCCTCCAAGGGAGACTTGAAGCGGATCACCCGCTCCGGACCCGGGCCCAGATTCCGCTCGCGGCAGCGCCCGTTGTACTTGGGCTTCTCCCCTTTCTTCCGGGCCTCCTCCCGCATCTGCTCCACTTCCTCCGGGGTGCAGCTGCAGTAGTAGGCCATGCTATTGTCCAGGAGCTCGTCGATGAAACGCTGGTAGAGGTCGAAGCGCTGGGACTGGTAATAGGGGCCCTCGTCCCAGTCCAGCCCCAGCCAGTGCATGGCCTCTAGGATGGAATCGGTCATCTCCCTGCTGGAGCGCTCTACGTCGGTATCCTCCATGCGGAGCACGAATCGCCCCCCTGTGCTCCTGGCCAGCAGCCAGTTGAACAGGGCGGTCCTCGCTCCGCCTATATGCAGATATCCCGTGGGGCTGGGAGGAAACCGCGTCACTACTGTCTGCATGCTCGCTTCTCCGCTCTGCTTCTGAGGTTACAAAGGCACAAAGAAAAAGGCGGGATACCCCGCCTGTTCATGGAAGCCGCTCCGCTCGGGAGAGAGCGGGCTAGACCGACTCGACCGCCTTCACTTCGGGAATTTCCTGTTTCAGCGCCTGCTCGATGCCGTTCTTCAGCGTCATCTGGGACATGGGGCAACCGGCGCAGGCCCCTTGCAGCCGAACCTGCACCACGCTGTCCTCGGTAACACCGACCAGTTCCACGTCCCCTCCGTCGGCCTGGAGCTGGGGCCTGATCTTTTCCAGTATTTCCTGAACCCTTTCCTGCATGATCTCCTCCTTGTATCCGTCTTGTCCCGCCTGGGACAAAGCTTCCGGGACCAAGACCGGGTCTGCGGTCCGACGTTGTTTCAGCTGCTCGCATCCAGGGCGGCGAGCAGCTTCTCCGGTGGTCTCCTCTCGGGCACATGGACCTGGGGAATAGTCCCAGCGTTCCATTCCGGGGATACGTAGAGGCCGCAGTAGCAGCTGCCGTATTCCCGAATGTCCGGCCAAGCATAGGTACAGGGACAGAGGATGTCCTTGTCCATCTCGTAGACCCCGCTGGCCAGACGGCAGGGACAGGCCATGTATCCGTAGCGCTCTTTGTTCACCAGGAGGCTGTTCAAGAGATCCCGGACCAGGGCCTCGTCCTTGTTGAAATAGAGGCCCCTGGGCTCCTGGAGCTCCTTGAGCTTGGCGTAGAGCGAGTCCACATCATACATGGCCCTGCAGCGCCTCCTCGATCTCGTCCTTTTTGTATCCCACCACGCATTTGTCTCCGACAACTAGCGTGGGGAAGGAGAGGGAGGGATTGTACTGCTTGACCTCCTCGATCGCCTCCTGCCGTTCTTGCCCCTCGAGCTGGTCCACATCCGTGGCATGGAAATCCACTCCCTTGTTCTGAAGCAGCTCCTTGGTCTTTTTGCAGTGACCACAGGTGCTCAGGGCATAGAGCTTCACTTTATCCGCCATAATGCTCTCCTTGCTTGACCGCTTTGGCGACACGGTTGTTTGCCAATATAATAGTAGTAGCCATTCCCGGCTCAATGTCAACTCGTTGCGCTTCAGGAGCAATCAACGATTTCAAGTCCTATCCCCGGGAGAGACGCCTGTTTCAAAGGCCCCCTCGGCCAGGAAGGCATCGACTGTTGCCAGGATCTCCCCCTGTATCTTTTCCTGGGTCCCGCTTGCGTCCACCAGGCGTATCCGTTGGGGATGGGCCTCTGCCAGATGCAGATACTCCTGTCGCACCCGCTGATGAAAGGCCAGGGCCTCCGCCTCGAAACGGCCCTCGCTCTCCTGGGCCCCGTTCGCGGCGTTGCGTCCCCTGGCCCGCTCCAGACCGGTCCGCGCATCCACATCGAGGACAAAGGTGAGATCCGGATACACACCGCGCGAGGCGATCCGGTTCAACTCCGGGATCGCCTCGGGATGCACCCCCCTGCCGCGCCCCTGGTAGGCCAGGGTGGAATCGATATAGCGGTCCAGGATCACGATGCGGCCCCGGCTCAGGGCGGGGGCGACAACCTGGGCCACGTGCTGGGCCCTGTCCGCGAGGTAGAGGAAGAGCTCCGCCTCCTGGGTGAGATCCGTTGTGGCCGTATTAAGGAGGATGCGCCGCAAATCCCCGCCCAGGGCGCTGCCCCCCGGCTCCTTGGAGAGCAGCGTGGCCAGGCCCCGCTGTCGCAGGTTCCCTTCCAGGAGCTCGGCCTGGGTGCTCTTGCCTGATCCCTCTATTCCTTCAAAGGTAATAAGCATCGCTTGCTCGCGCTCTTGCTGGAGGAGTCCCTGCCCTTGTCCGAATCGCCGGTGCTGCTGGCCCGATAGACCTTGCGCTCCAGGGAGCGCTGATACGCGGACCAGGGATCGTCCTCCTCCCTACCCTCCAGTGCGGCGTCCACTGTGTTCAGCTTGGCGTCGAGGTTGTCCGCGAAATGCAGCACAAAGGCCTCCTTGGTCTTGGGCCGCTTGGGCGAGCCGTATTCGAACTCCCCGTGATGGCTCAGGATAAGATGGCGAAGATGGAGCAGCAGCTCGGAATCGAGCTCCTGGATACGGCTCATGATCGGCTCCAGGACCTGAAGCCCCAGAAAGATATGCCCCAGCAACCGTCCCGAGTCGGTGTATTCCGGGGCCACACCGTAGTGCAGCTCCCAGGCCTTGCCCAGGTCGTGCACCACCGCGCCCACGAGCAGGATCTCCCGGTCCAGGTCGGGACGCTGATCGCATAGGGCCAGGCAGGTCCGGGCCACGTTCAGGGTGTGCTCCAGCAGGCCGCCCCGATAGGCGTGATGGATGGCCTTGGCCGCGGGGGCGGCGAGCAGCCTCTCGCGCGTGTGCTTATCCCCCAGCACATCGCGGCAGAGCTTTTTCCAGCCCGGATGGGCCAGCTCCCTGCGGCACAGGCCCTGCAGCTCCTGCAGGAGCTCCTGCGGGGGAGGATCGCTGCTGGGCAACAGATCCGACCAGTCGAAATCGCCCTCCTGCAGGTGGGTCAGCTCGGAGAGGACCAGCTGTTGCTGCTCCCGGAAGGTACGCACCTGACCCTTGGCCCGTACTACCTGTTCCGCTTTGAGGTCGGTGTACTCGCTGCTCAGCGGGGACCAGATCTTGGCCTCGATCTGTCCGGTGGCGTCCTGCAGGCGCAGATCCCAGTAGGGCCCGTTGCGGGAAGCCGCCTGTCTGGCCTGGACCAGAACGAAAACGCCCTCCACCTCCTGTCCGGTGCGGAATTCGCGGATGGGGCAGGTCTTGTTGGTCATCTCGCCTTGTCATGCACTCCGGTTTGCGTTATACAAGCCTCGTTTTACCGGCGAGGTCAAGGGATCGCTCCGCCCTTCTCCCCGTGCTTGGGGTGAGGCTTTCCCCAGGGAAAGCTAGACCACTCTAGCCTGATTCGCATTTTTTTTCAAAGCCCGCACCCCTCCCCAAGGTGTGAGCCGCACTCATCAGTTCCCCCTTTGACAGGAGCTGTGGGGGCAACGAGGATCTAGGACTCCATGAACATCATACTGACCAACGACGACGGCATCTGGGCGGTGGGGCTGCGCTGCCTGGCCCGGGAGCTCCAGCGCGCCGGGCACAGCGTGCACATCGTTGCCCCCCTCACGGAACAGTCCGCAGTGGGACACGCGGTCACCCTGAGCCTGCCCCTGCGCACCAGGGAGGTGCGGGAGGACCACTTCCAGGGCACCGGGGTCTCCGGCACGCCCGTGGACTGCGTCAAGATGGCCCTGGGCACGGTCTTCCGCATCCAGCCCGATCTTCTCATCTCCGGGATCAACAGCGGGGCCAACGTGGGTGTGGACGTCCTCTATTCGGGCACCGTCGCCGCGGCGACCGAGGCGGCCCTGGTGGGCACCCCCTCCATGGCGGTCTCCGTGGACCACTTCAATCCCAAGGACCTGACGGAACAGGCCCGCTACACCGCGGGGCTCCTGGAGCGGATCGACTGGCCGGGGCTGCCGGCAAACAGGGTAATCAACCTCAACTTTCCCGACTGCCCCCTGGAGCAGAGCCGGGGCCTGAAGTGCTGCCCCCAGACGAGCGCGGTGTACGAGGACTGGTACGAAAAGCGGACGGATCCGAGAGGGCGGGACTACTACTGGCTCTGCGGCGAGATCCTGGAGCGGAACCTGGATCCGGAGACGGACCGGACCCTGCTCACCCAGGGCTTCATCACCCTGACCCCGCTCACCTTCGACTTTACGGACAGGGAGCTGATGCGCAAGCTGGAGCAGAGCACTGGCTCAATCTCCTGACAGGCCGAGCAGCTCCATTATTTCCGCGGCCGCCCCGGAGACAAAGGCCTCGCGCTCCGCACCCGGGGTGGCGTCGACTCCCCGCACCTGCCGCGGCCTGTTGATCAGCTCTTGGCGCGGCTGGATCTCGTACTCCGGGGGAAAGCTGTCCTCGAAGTACATCTGCTGAAAGGACTGGAACTTCAGGGAATGGGCCGTGGCGTTGAGCACGGCTGTCTTTTCCCGGGAAACGGCCCCCTCCCGAGCCGCACGGAGGAGCCCGGCAAGGCTCTCCCCGCCCTGGGTGCAGGCGATGTGCCCGTGCCGGTTCGCCTGGAGCATCCCCTCCACGATCTCCTGCTCCGTGACCTGGACCACCTGGAAGGCGGACTCCCCTGCCAGGGCCTGGTACCGCTCCGCCAGGGACCGCACCCTGGGGAAGGACACCGGATCGCCGATCATGGCCGCCTGGGCCGCGCTGGACCTGACGGAAACCGGCTCGTAGCGGCGCTCACCCGGCGGGGAGCTGTAATAGCGGTACACCGGATCCGCGTGACAGGACTGCACCCCGAAGATCTGGGGCAGCTCGGAGATGATCCCCAGGCGGTGGAGCTTGAGGAAGCCGGCCATGATCGCGGAGATATTGCCCGCGTTGCCCACCGGGACGAAGACCGCCTTGTCCCCGGTCTCCCAATCCGACCACTGGGCCACCTCGAAGGCGTAGGTCTCCTGGCCCAGGATGCGCCAGCTGTTCTTGGAGTTCAAAAGGGCCACGGGGCAGTTGTCCGCCAGGTACTCCACCACCTTCATGCAGTCGTCGAAGACTCCGGGCAGCTCCAGGACCCGGGCCCCGCTGCCCAGGGGCTGGGCCAGCTGCTGCGGGGTGACCTTGCCCTGGGGCAGAAGGACAACAGAGGTGACCGGATGACCCACATAGGCGGCATACATGGCGGCCGAAGCCGACGTGTCGCCCGTGGAGGCGCAGACGGTGAGCAGGCGATCCCACTGCTTCTGTCGCAGCACGGACTTCAGATAGCTGAAGGCACAGGCCATGCCCCGGTCCTTAAATGAGGCGCTGGGGTTCTGGCCCTCGTTCTTGAAGGCCAGGGGCCGGCCCACCCGCTCTTCCAGGTCGGAGTTGGCCCGCACCACCGGGGTCTGGCCCTCGCCTGGGCTCACGATGTCCCCGGGCTCCAGGATGGGGGCCACGAGCTCGTAGAAGCGGAAGATCCCCTGCAGGGCGGAATGCTTGGAGGCAGCCCTGGAGTCGAAGATCTCCCGCCAGGTCTGGCCGGAGGTCTTGGTCAGCTCGGCAAAGCGCGTATCCTCCAGAAGGAAGACACCGCCGCAGCCGGGGCAGGTGTAGTAGAGCTCAGCCGCGGGAAAACGGCTCCCGCACCCTTGACACACGTATTCCATCTCTCCCCGGTAGGCGGGGAATCCGTCTCGCGCATGCGCCATATTCCTCGCTCCTCTAGGGCCAAACCCTGGGCAGGGCCAGCATGATCAGCACCATCCCCAGGCCGGCCTTGGCCGCAAAACCGAGCACCCGGCCCAGCATGGCCCCCTTGGAGGCGTGAACCGCCCGGGCGATCTCCTTGCCCGAGACGAGCTCCAGGATCAGGCTGCCCAGAAAGGCGCCGGCAACGGCTCCCAGGATGGCCCCCACGCCGAGGAAGAAGGGTACTCCGGCGATCGCGCCGATCAGTGCGCCTGCGAGGGATCCCCAGTTGCCTCTGGAGCTTCCCCCGTAGCGCTTGCCTCCCCACCACTGGCTGGCGAACTCCAGGGCCTCGCCTATCGCTGCCAACAGCAACAGTCCCAGGAAGAACCACCATCCCGCGGGCATCTCCGGATGAAAGAGCTTCCACAGGCCCAGAAGGGCAACATTGACCCAGTTGCCCGGCAGGCTGAAGAAGATGGAGGCCCAGGCCAGGAGCATGAGCAGCAGGAGCATTGCGGCCGCGAAATAGATCATGCTGAATTGTCTGCAAGATTGGATTGATTTTGACTATACAACCATCATTCCCGGACCGACCAGTGCACAACCAAGCATGAAAATACGAGCGAGGCGAAGGCGGGTGGACGCTGAAGCGCGGGTTTCATCCCGGGTTTCAGCTGATGAGACCAGCAGCCCATAAGGGGCAACACCATAACCACTCCAGTCTCACCTCGCATGCCGCTACCTTGTTTTATGCTTGGCTCAAGCAAGTTGTCGCTTATATTGCGCTAAGAACAAGGCCAAGGTGTTATATGAAGCCCGGCGAAGCGCTCCACCCGCCTTCGCCTCGCCTTACAACATTCCTTAAATTCAACAAGCTAAACACATTTTCATATGACCCTCATTCCCGGGCGGACTCGAGCATTACCAAGCATAAATCAGTTCTCTGCCTGCCGCATGTCCACCACCCGCTCCGCCTTGCCCTCGTTCCGGGGCAGGCTGCGGTGCTCCACCAGCTCCACCTTGGGGCTGATCAGGATCTCCTCCCGCAGGCTGCGGGCGATCTTCTGTTCCAGTCCCTTGAGGGCCCGCATGTCCTCCACGAAATACTCGTCCTTGATCTCCACACGCACCCGCATGTGATCGATGTATCCCGAGCGCTCCAGCACGATCTGGTAGTTCTCCCCCACTTCGGGAATGTCCATGAGGATCTTCTCCACCTGCATGGGGTAGATGTTCACCCCCTTGAGGATGATCATGTCGTCCGTTCTGCCGGCGATGCGCTCGATGCGGCGATGGGTCCTGCCGCAGGGACAGGTTCCCGGAACGACCCGGGTCAGGTCCTTGGTGCGGTAGCGGATGAGGGGCATGCCCTCCCGGGTCAGGGTGGTCATGACCAGCTCCCCGTACTCCCCGTCCGGGACGGGCTCCAGTGTCTCGGGATCCAGGATCTCCAGGATATAGGAGTCCTCCCAGAGGTGCATCCCCTGCTGCTCCGGGCACTCGAAGGCCACTCCGGGGCCGTTCATCTCCGAGAGGCCGTAGGAGTTGTACGCGCTCACGCCGTAGATGGCCTCGATCCGCTGCCGGATCTGCTCCGTGTGGGGCTCGGCTCCGATCAGGGCGATGCGCAGGGGGAGATCCGCAGGGTCGATTCCCGTTTCCCGGATCACCGTGGCCAGGTGCATGGCGTAGGAGGGGATGATGTGGACCACGCTCACTCGGAAGTCCTGCAAAAGCTTGATCTGCCGCTTGCTGTTTCCGGCTCCAGCGGGGATGGTCAGACAGCCCAGCCTCTCCGCCCCGTAGTGGATGCCCAGCCCCCCGGTAAAGAGCCCGTACCCGCTCAGGTTCTGGAAGATGTCCTCGGGCCGGACCCCCACCATGTACATGCAGCGGGCCACCAGATCTGCCCAGTTGGCGAGATCCTGCTCGGTATAGAGAATGGCTGTGGGGCTTCCCGTGGTTCCGGAGGATGCGTGCAGGCGAACCATGTTCTGCACGGGCTGGGTCAAAAAGCCCAGGGGATAGTATTCCCTGAGGTCGTCCTTGCTGGTCAGGGGCAATAGCCTGATGTCCTCGGGGCTGTTCAGCGCGTCGGAATCGATCCCTTCCAGCCGCTGGCTGTAAAAGGTAGAGTTCTTGGCCCGCTCCACGGTTTGGCGCAGCCTCTCTGTCTGCAGCGAGGCGATTTCGTCCCTGGAAAGCCCTTCCTGGGAATGAAAAAACTCCGTGCTCATAATGCGTCCCTTCACCTGTGCGCTTTGACGTCCGCTCGCCACATCCGTTCAGCCAGGCGCGGCTCATTCTCCGCCTGCGGCAGTCTCCTCGGAGGGCGCGGGCATCTGGGCCAGGTTCTCAAAGGCTGTGCTGCTGTTCAAATAGGAGAGCTTGACCTTGCCCACGGGGCCGTTGCGCTGCTTGCCCACGATGATCTCGGCAATGCCCTTGTTGGGATTGTCCTCGCGCGTGTTGTACACCTCGTCCCGATAGAGGAAGACGATGAGGTCCGCGTCCTGCTCGATGGCCCCGGATTCGCGCAGATCGGAAAGCATGGGACGCTTGTCCGTGCGGTCCTCCACCTTGCGATTGAGCTGGGCCAGGGCGACCACGGGAACGTCGATCTCCTTGGCCAGGGACTTCAGGTTGCGCGATATGTGGGAGATTTCCTGCTCGCGGGATTCCTTGCGCTGATTGAGATGCATGAGCTGCAGGTAGTCCACCACCACCATGCCCAGGCCCTTCTCCCCTTTGAGGCGGCGGCAGCGGGCGCGCAGCTCCAGCGGGTCCAGGGAGGGGGTGTCGTCGATATAGATGGGCGCCTGGGAGATGTCCTCCGCGGCCTGATACAACTTGGCCCAGTCCTCGTCCGTGAGGAATCCGCTGCGCATGCGCGAGAGGCCCACATGGCCCCAGGCACAGAGCATGCGCATCATGAGCTGATCCATGGACATCTCCAGGGAGAAGATCGCTGTGGGGATCTGGTGCTTCACCGCGGAACGCATGGCCACGTTGAGACCGAATGCGGTCTTGCCCATGCTGGGCCGCCCGGCCAGGATGATCAGATCCGTGCGCTGCAGGCCGGCGGTGAGCTCGTCGAAATCGTGATAGTCCGTGGGCACCCCGGTGATGAGCTCGTTCTGCTCGAACCGCTGCTCCAGGTATTCAAAGACCTGGTCCACCAGCTCCTTGCTGGACTTGAAACGGGGCTGGGTGCGCGCCTCGGAGATCTGGAAGATGTCCGTCTCCGCCCTGTCCAGCAGGCTTTCCGTCTCGTCCTCGGACTGGAAGGCGCTGTTTATGATCTGCGAGGCCCGCTGGATGAGCTCCCGCCGCACAGCCTTTTCCTGGACGATCTCCGCATAGCTCAGGGCATTGGCCGCACTGGCCACGGATTCCATAAGGGAGCTGAGATACACCGCTCCGCCGGCTTCCTCCAGATGGCCCGTCTTCTGCAGATGCTCGGAAACGGTGACCAGATCGATGGGGCTGTTCAGGGAGTAGAGCTCGCGGAAGGCGCGGAAGATCGCCCCGTGGGCGGGATAGTAGAAGTCCTCCTCCCCCAGCATGTCCACCAGGGAGTGGAAGACGCTATTGCGCAAAAAAACCCCCCCCAAAACCGCCTGTTCAGCCTCCTGGTTTTGAGGGGGGCGCTTGCTCGCAAGATCGCTATTCTGCTGGGTCAATGAGGCATCACCGTGGGGGTTGGTCCGAGCCTTACTGCTCACCTGCCTGCTCGGATTCCTGTTCTGGTTCCTGCTCATCTTCCTCGTGTTCCTCGTGTTCCTCGCCGTGGCGGACAACGGCCACCTTGATTTCCGGCCGCACCTCGGGATAGACCTTCACCGGAACACTGAACTGGCCCAGGGACCGAATGGGCTTGTCCAGCTCGATCTTCTTCTTGTCCAGGTCGAAGCCCTGCTCAGCCAGGGCATCGGCGATCATGGCCGTGGTAACCGAGCCGTAGAGCTTGTCCCCTTCGCCGACGCGAACCGGGATGCGCAGCTTGAGATCCTGCAGCTGCCCGGCAAGACGCTCCGCGTCGGAACGGGCCTTATCCAGCCTTTCCTGCAGCTTCTGCCGCTGATTCTCGAAATCCTTCATATTGCCCGGAGTGGCCTCCATGGCCATGTCCCGGGGCAATAGATAATTTCGGGCGTACCCGGGCTTGACCTCGACCACGTCGCCCAGCCTGCCCAAACGCTCTATGTCCGTGCGCAATATTACCTGCATAGTCTCGCTCCTGACTCTGTTCCCTGCGATTGCTGCCGCGAGCGGCTTTTCCGATTGAATGCTAGATGGTATCTGACCGAAAATCGTGATTGGATGTAAACTTGCCCAGATACGAGGAGCAATACATTTTGAAACCGCAGTGTATATTAATACATGAGGATTTCAAAATTTTGCAGCGACGAAGTAGGTGGGTGAGTTTTCGTCCAAGCACTAGATGGTCTTCTTCCTCACCTCGGTGCTGTGAACCGCGGTATAGTAGAGAAGGGCCATCTGCCGGGATTTCTTGATCTCCCGTGTCAGCCGCCGCTGATGCTTGGCGCAGGTCCCGGTGATCCTGCGGGCTATGATCTTGCCTCGATCGGTAACAAAGTTGCCCAGAATATCCGGGCGCTTATAATCGAGAGGCATATCCTTGTCCGCGCAAAAACGGCAAAACTTCTTTCTTGGGGTGAATTTGAACGCCATATTTCCACCTCGTGGGAGTAATTTTTTGTGCTTGTAAGCCCTATCCGGCCCTTGGACCGCACCGAGAACACGGCTCGGCCACAGCCGGAATGAAACGCTTCCCGTCGAAAACGAGCTCAGGCCGCTTTGTACTCATCCGAAAGCTTCACGGTGAGAAACTTGAGCACCCCCTCGTAGATGCGAAGCTTTCGCTCTATCTCGGGAATGATCCCGCCGTTGGAAGCGTAGTCCACCCTCACGTAATGCCCTCGGGTGTACTTGCGGACCGGATAGGCCAACTGACGCATCCCCCAGTCGTCGAGCAGGGGGTCCTCACCGGCTTCGCCCCGGATGACCTTGCTCACCTCTTCCAGGATGTTCTGCCGTTCCTCGACATTCAGGTCCGGGCTGAAAAGAATCAACGTCTCGTAGTGTCGCAATGCGGCACCTCCTTATGGGCTTTGGCCCCGGCTCGGATGACCGGGACAAGGAAAAGAAGTACAGTTATACTCCTATCCGCATCTTGTCAAGTCAAGGCAGGCCCGCTAGTAGCGAAGGATCTCCGGGGTCTTGATATCGATCTCGGCATCCTCGCGCAGGACCTGAACCAGGTTGTCCATCATGTTCTGTTTCCGGGTGGCGCTCAGGCGCTGGATCCAGAAGGGCTTCTGCTGCCGCCAGGCCTCGTCCGAAGGCGGGGTTACGGCGTCCGCACGGGCCACAACGTAGCGGCTCTCGAACTGGTAGACCCGGGGAAGCCACTCTCCGGTCTCCGCGACAAAGACGTCCCTGGCCAGCTCCCTGCTGGCTCCCAGACCCGGAATGCGCCCTCTGCGGCTGAATTGCCCGCTTTGCTGCATTTCATCCCGCAGGGACTCGGGAACTTGGCCATTATTGCGAAGCTTTTCCAGGGTCTTTTCCGCATCGGTCCGGGCCTTTTCCGCGGCTTTCTCACCCCGCAACCTCTGGACGATGGCGTCGCGCACCTCGGAGAGCTCCGGAGTCCGTGCCTTGTCCCCGCCCGTTTTCTGGGCCAGGAGGTAGCCGTTGTCCAGGATGATGGGGATATCGGTCACCTGCTGCGGCTTCAGGTCGAAGAGCTGCTTCAAATGCTTGTCCTGCAGCTCCAGGGTCTTGGGGCCCTCTTCCCTGGTGAACCAGCCCGTGGTCTTCACCTCCAGGCCCGCTTCCTTCGCAGCCTTGGCCAGATCCTTCCCCTTAAAGACCTTTTCCAGGACCTTGTCCAGGATCTTATCCAGTGTCCCGGCCGCCTTGTCCCGAGCCACGCGCTTGCGAACCGTCCCCTTGACCTCGGCGAAGGGCTTGACCCCGCCCTCGCGGCGGTCCTCCACCTTGATCAGGTGCCAACCCTTCCGAGTCCGGACGGGTTCACTGATCTGCCCCGGCTCCAGAGAGTAGGTCTTCTCCCGGAGGGCGGGCAGGATATCCCCTTTGGTGATCCAGCCCAGGCTGCCTCCCTCGGAGGCGCTCGGCCCCTGGGAGTGCTGACGCGCCGCTTGCGCGAAATTCACCTCTCCCGCCTCGATACGGTCCCGCAGACGGAGCATCCTGGACTGCGCCTCATCTACCGCCTTTTCCTCTGCGTCTTGCTCCAGGGAAAAGAGGATGTGCCGGACCTTGACTTCCGCTTCGCCTTGAAAGTCCTGCCTGTTTCGCTCGTAGTAGCGTCTGAGCTCCCCTTCCTCAACCTCTTGATAGCGTGCCAGCGAGCTCGGGGTGAGCCTCAGGTAGTCCATCTTCATCCGGGCGGGCTTTTGAAAGGCCTCTTTGTTTTCCCGGTAGTACTCCTCGATCTCCTCCTGGCTCACCTCCACCTGGTCCAGATAGTCCTGCGCGGCGAAGGTCAGGTAGCTCACCTTGCCCTGGAGATTGACGTATTCAAAGAAGTCCTTGGCCTGGCTGGGAGTCGGCTCCACCGGTCCGGCCAGGAGATCGGTCATCTTCTGGACCAGCACATCGCGCCGCAGCCCCGCCTCGAACTGGGCCGGAGACATGCGGTTGGCCCGGAGGAGGGAAACGTAGCGCGTGGCGTTGAAGGCCTTGTTCTTTCCCTGAAAGACCTCCATGCCCTGAATCCGTTCCCTGATCCTGGAGCGGGGCAGAACCAGGCCCAGCTCCTCGGCGGCGTCCAAGAGAAGCTTCTTGTCCACCATCTGCTCAAAGACGCGGCGCTTGAAGTCCATCTCCCTCAGATCCTGGGTGTCCAGATCCTCGCGCTGCTGCCGCAAGGACTCCAGTCGCCTTTGGTAGCGCTTCTGGAAATCCCTGGTCTCGATGCGCTCTCCGTCCACAGTGGCCAGAATGGCCTTTTCGTCTCCCTGGAAGCCGCCCACTCCCCAAAAGACGAAGACCAGCACAATAATGCCGAATAGGAGCTTGATCCCCCACGACTGGGCATTCCGCCGCATTCCGTCCAGCATAGAAGTCCTCTACGGTTTTGTTCCGGGCTTTATGTTCCCGCTCCGGTCCGGGGCTATGCCCTTGTTCCGAAAAGTTACGCCTATTGGGTCAGGCATTCTTGGACCGCACGTACTCCAGTCTCCCGCCGGCCAGGACGATGTCCAGCTCCTGGCGGCTCAGATCGTTCACCGCCTGGAAGCGATCCCCGCGATCCGGAAGATGCAGCTCCACTGCACCTCCGGGGACGAGGTCCGAGCTTGCGAGCCCTATGTTCTCGCCCTGCTCCAGGCGAGCATAGTCCGCCTTGCTTTGGAAAATCAAGGGCAGGATCCCGAAATTGATCAGGTTGGCCCGGTGGATGCGGGCCAGGGACTTGGCCAGGACGACACGGACACCGAGGTATCTGGGGGCCAGCGCGGCGTGCTCCCTGCTGGATCCCTGCCCGTAGTTCTCCCCGCCCACAATGATTCCCTGCCCGTAATTCCTGGCCCGCGCCACGAACTCCGGATCCACCCGCTGGAAAACGTATTCGCTGATTGCCGGGACATTGGAACGCAGCGCAGTCACTTCCGGACCGCCGGGAAGGATGTGGTCCGTGGTGATGTCGTCCTCGGTCTTGAGCAGGACGGGCAGGGCGAGGCGCTTTGGCAGGGGCTCGAAATGGGGCAGGGGCTCGATATTCGGGCCGCGCCGCACTTCGACTTGCGATCCGTCCCGTGGGGGATACTGGAAGTGGCTCGGCCCGGCCCTGGAGTAATCGGGGAGCCTCGGTTTTTCCGGCGCCTCCCCCCAGCGGGATGGATCGGTGAAGCATCCGGCCAGAGCGGCCTGGGCCGCTGTCTCCGAGCTCGCCAGATAGACCCGGGCGTCCGCTGTCCCGCTCCTGCCCTGGAAGTTGCGATTGAAGGTGCGCAGGCTGACCCCGCCGCTCACTGGGGATCCCCCCATGCCCAGGCAGGGGCCGCAGACGCACTCCAGAAGGCGCACCCCGCTGTCCAGGAAGTCCCCCAGCATTCCGTCCTCCTCCAGCAGGCGGAGCACCTGTCTGGAGCCGGGGGAAAGGAGGGCATCCATTCCGGGATGGACGCGTCCCCCGCGCAGAACGCCAGCGGCGCGAGCCAGATCCGCATAGGAGGAATTGGTGCAGGAGCCCAGGATCACCTGATCCACTTCCAGGCCGTCCAGCTCGCGGACCGGGACCCCGCGGTCCGGCATATGGGGCGCGGCTGCCATGGGCTCCACGGTGTCCAGGTCGAGCCGAAGCTCGTGGTCGTACCTGGCGTCCGGGTCTGGCCCCAGGGGAGTGAAGTCCTCTTCCCTTCCCACGGCGCCGAGGAAACGCCGCGTCTGCTCGTCCCCGGGAAAAATGGATGTCGTGGCCCCCAGCTCGGCCCCCATGTTGGTGATGGTCGCCCGCTCGGGCACGCTCAACGTCTCCACGCCGGGGCCGGTGTATTCCATGACCGCGCCAACTCCGCCCTTGATCGTGAGGCGGGCCAGAAGGGTCAGGATCACATCCTTGGCGCTGGCCCAGCCGCGGAGCTGCCCGGTAAGATAGACCCGCACCACCCGGGGCATGGGCAGGGTATAGGCCTCGCCGGCCAGGGCCAGTGCCACCGCAAGGCCGCCCGCACCCATGGCCAGGGCCCCGACCCCGCCGCCAGTGGGTGTATGGCTGTCCGAGCCGAGGAGAGTGATCCCCGGTTTGGCGAAATTTTCCAGATGCAGCTGATGGCTGATCCCGTTGCCCGGAGGGGAGAAGACAAGGCCGTAGCGGGCCGCCACGCTCTGCAGGTAGCGGTGGTCGTCGGAATTGCGAAAGCCCATCTGCAGGGTATTGTGATCCACGTAGCTCACGGAGAGGTCCGTGGCCACCTTGTCCCTGTCCATGGCCTCGAACTGCAGATAGGCCATGGTGCCTGTCGCGTCCTGGGTCAGAGTCTGGTCCACGCGCAGGCCGATCTGCTCTCCGGGCTCCATATTGCCCTGAAGCAGATGCTCGGCTATGATCTTACGGGTGAGATTGTCGCCCATGCGCCCCCCTTTTTCAGGATAAAGCGCTGGCATAGTGCCCCGAGACCGCCCAGGAGTCAAGACCTCCAACTGAGCGCAGCAGGACAAAAAGGGCCTTGCCTCTTGCCAAGACGCTCTGCATGATTCAAGGTGGTAATATGAGTACTGCCGCTGTTCCTTGGCCTTTTTTTGCATGAAAATGTATTTAACGGTTTGAATTAACTGGTGATGCTGCGAGGCAAAGCGCTCTCCCCGGTTCGCCTCGCACCATTTTCATGTTTCGTTGTGCCCGAGATGGCCCGGAAATGAGGGTTACATGAAAATGCGTTGAACTTGCGGAACGGACAGGAGTCAGCATGCGCACCACGACCATCGCCACCATCGGCCCCAGCTCCTCGGAGCGCGAGATCCTTGCCTCCATGATCGGGCACGGGACGCGCATATTCCGGCTCAACTTCTCCCATGCCCCTGCGGAGGAGTTTGCCCCCATTATCGGGCTCATCCGGGATCTGGAAAGGGAGCTGGGCATCACCCTGACCGTGATGGGGGATCTGAGCGGGCCCAAGATCCGCATCGGAAAGGTGGAGAACGCTCCCCTGCAGGTCTCCCAGGGGGACAGGGTCTACCTGGGCCCCTGGGAATACAGGGACCGCTACCAGGACCTGGCCTATCTCCCCCTGGACATGCCCGAGGTCCTCAATGGCCTGGAGAGCGGGGCCCCGGTAACCATCAGCGACGGCGTGCCCCGCTTCACCGTGAGCCAGGTCCTGGAGCCGGATCGGGTATTTCTGCTCCAGGCCCTGGACCACGGGATCGTCGCCTCCAGCAAGGGAATCACATTTCCGGGCAAGCCGCACTCCCTGCCCGCCTTCACCCAAAAGGACAAGCACGATCTCCACGCCGGGCTGGAGGTCGGGGTGGACGCCTTTGCCCAGTCCTTTGTCCAGACCCGGGAGGACATGGAGACCCTGCGCTCCGAGCTCACCTCCTACAGCAGATACATCCCCCTCATCGCCAAGCTGGAGCGGGCCAGCAGCCTGGACAACCTGGATTCCATCCTGTCCCTGGCGGACGGGATGATGGTGGCCCGCGGTGACCTGGGCCTGGAATGTTCCCTCCCCGCCCTGCCGGTGATCCAGAAAAAGGTGGTCCGGGCCTGCCGCCGGCATCAGAAGCCGGCCATCGTGGCCACCCAGATGCTTCTGTCCATGGTGAACAATCCCCTGCCCACCCGGGCGGAGGCTACTGACGTGGCCAACGCCATCATGGACGGAACGGACTGCGTCATGCTCTCCGAGGAGACCGCGGTGGGCAGCTATCCCATCGGCGCGACCCAGATGATCCGGGACATAGCTGACCACGCGGAGAGCTATCTCCTGCAGGAGATGCAGGGACCCTACAGGCCGGAGAACGAAAAGGACACCGCCAAGTACCTGGCCTATTCCGCCTGTCTCATGGCGGACCACGCCGAGGGCAAGGGAGTCGCCTGCCACTCCACCTCGGGGCGCACAGCGGCGCTCCTCTCCAGCCGCAGGGCCTCGCGCCCGGTGTACGCCCTGACCCCGCACATCGAGGTCATGCGCAGCCTCAATTTCTTCTGGGGGGTGATTCCGGTGCAGAGCGATCCGGCGATCGCCAATCACTTGGATCGGGTGGAGCGCTTTGTCCAGGAGAGCGACATCTTCGCTGCCGGAGACCGCATCGTTCTCACCTCGGGCCAGCCCACACCGGGACAGCGGGAGACGCACACCAATCAGATCAAGATCTACACCAAATAGGTGGCGTCTCGGAAATACTCAGTGTGCCGCGGGCTCACGAGATGGAGGAAGAGGTAAGGGCCATGTGCCAGGATATCACCACCAGAGCCAGGCCCAGCCCTCCGGTCCAAAGGTCCGCTCCGCGCGGCGGAGGCAGAGCCATCCTTCCCACGCTTCCCAGGCCGAGCCCCAGAACGACCCCAGAGGCGAATCCGAAAACGTGGCTGGCCACGTCGATGTTCCCTCCGCCGGTGCCCAGCATGGCCAGCAGCCCGAGCCCGGCGCCGACAGGGACCAGGCGATCCAGGGGACCTCGCTGCCCCGAGCCCTCCAGGGCCCGCAGCCCGGCCAGTATGCCCACCGCGCCGAACACGGAGGTGGAGAAGCCCAGGGCGGAATGGCTGTAGTCCTGCACCAGACAGTTGAGCCAGTTGCCGCCAATACCGGCCGCAAGGGTGGCGCTCCAGGCCGTTCCGGGCCCCAGCTCCCGAATGAGGAACACTAGGAAGACGCTACCCGCGGCGACGTTGCTCAAGAGATGGGTGGGATCCCCGTGCAGGGTGAGGCCGGTGATCAGGCGCCACCACTCGCCCTGGTGCACCTTCCAGACGTTGACGCTTCCCAGCTCCTTCCAGGGGATGGATTGGTACCCGAAGCCCGCCAGATCCATGGTGGTCAGCTTGTAAAAAATCATCAGGGCCAGCATGACCCAGAACGTGGCCTCCACTCCGCCGCTCGCCGCCGGGGCGGCGGACTCCCCGGTCTCCGGCTCCTCGTTCTCCCCCTCGAAGGCCTCGATCTCCTGGACCGCCTCCTCCGCCTGCTCCGGGTCGACCTCGATGCGCCACACGCGGTCCTGTCGTTCCACGGAATGGGGAATGCCCCTGGCCAGGAGCACCAGGGACCATAGCTCCGCCCTGTCCCGGCTGACCGCGGGACGCACCCGGCTGCGCGCGACCCGGGGGATGATGTCGACACGATGCGGATCCATTGCTCTGCTCATGAGGCGGAGGCTAGCGTTTATCCTCCGGCGAAAGAAAGCCGTGTCGCGAAAAAACCTCCCGGGCCGCGTCGGAACGCAGGAATCGAAGGAAACTGGAGGCGTTCTCCGGATTGGGGCTGCCCTTGAGAGCGGTGGCGTAGTAGCTGATCGCCTCTCTCCGGTCCAGCCCGGGACCGGGGTCGATGCCCTCCAGGGCCAGGCCCAGGCCTTGGGCCCGCTGGATCTCGGTCCACCACACCGGACCCGCGTCCGCGCTCCCCTCCAGGATCCGCTGCGGGGTCTGCCTGTGGTGCACGCTGGTCCAGAGCGTGGTTCCCGCGTCCGCCTTGTCCCGCAATACGGCTCTGGCGAGCTCCTCGCCCCCGGCTTGGCGGTACATCTCTTCGATATACAGGGCGATGTGCTCCCCCGCCGGGTCCGGCTGCGAGACACGGACATCCTCACGGGCCAGGTCCCGGACTCCGCGGACGGCCCTGGGGTTGCCCTCGGCCACCATGATCCCCAAGCGGTTGCGCAGATAGACGAAGGGATCACCATCGCGAACCAGACCCTCCCGGATCAGTATCTGCATGGCCTCTTCGGAAACAGCGGTATACACATCCGGCAGGCCCGTCAGCAGGCGCTCCCCGAACCAGGCGCCCCCGGCCA
>JAIPDU010000138.1 GCA_021737525.1 Desulfohalobiaceae bacterium
TCCAAGCGGGTGCTGACCTGGAGCCTCCAGGACCGGACGCCCAAGGATCTGGCCAGACTGGAGAAAGCGATCCGGGTCAAGATCCAGGGCTACTCCGGAGACGGCCGCATTCTGGCCTGCGGGCCCGAACCCTTCCTGCGCATGGTCAGCAGGCTCTCCAGGGAATACGAGGCCAGAACCCAGATCAGCATAGAGAGGCCCATGGCCTGCGGGCACGGTGTGTGTCTGGCCTGCAGTGTCAACGGAGCCGGGGGGGAGACGTATCGGGCCTGTGTGCACGGGCCGGTCTTTTCCGCCGAGCAATTGGCCCTGGATGAGCAATCTTGAACAAAGCGAACCGCCAAGGCGCGAAGTCCGGCACTCATTCCTGAAATGAGTGTCGGATGCCTTGCTGCGGCCCCGCAAGGCGAAAGCTCTTCCTTGGCGTTCTTGCCTGCCCGATTAAATGTCGGCGCAGCCGGCCCTGCGAAAGCAGGATTTAACCGGGGCGCCTTGGCGGTTCAACAGACGGAAAGCGCATAAAGATAGATGGATATGGAACAAGCGGTTCATCTGGGCGAGCTGAGCCTGAAAAATCCGGTCCTGACCGCATCCGGGACATTCGGCTACGGGGTGGAGTACGCCGCATTCGGCGATCTGCGCAGTCTGGGCGGTATCGTGGTCAAGGGACTCTCCCTGGAGGAGAGGGCGGGCAATCCCGGAAGGCGCATCGCGGAAACCCCCTGCGGTATGCTCAACTCCATCGGGCTGCAGAATATGGGGGCCGGACCTTTCGTGCGAGAGATCCTGCCTGAGCTTCCCTGGGACGAAACCCCGGTGCTGGCCAATATCTACGCCGGGGACGAGGCCGAGTTCGCCGAGCTGGCCGCGTATCTGGCCGAGCAGGAGGGGATCGCCGCCCTGGAGGTGAACATCTCCTGCCCCAATGTTCGGGCCGGAGGGGCCTGCTTCGGCCAGGACCCGCATATGGCGGCCAGCGTTTGCGCCGCGGTCCGGGACCGGGCCGGGGACAAACCGGTGATCCTCAAATTGACCCCCAATGTTACGGATGTGACCGAGATCGCACGGGCCGTGGAGAACGCAGGGGCCGACGCCATCTCACTGATCAACACCCTTTCCGGCATGGCCGTGGATATCCGCAGCAGGCGGCCCGTACTGGGCAAGGTTATCGGCGGCCTCTCCGGGCCCGCGATCAAGCCCGTGGCCCTGCAGGCCGTCTATCGGGTCTGCAGGGAGGTAAACATACCGGTGATCGGCGTGGGCGGTATCGCCTCCGCCGAGGACGCCCTGGAGTTTATCCTCGCGGGAGCCCACGCGGTACAGGTGGGCTCTGCCAGCTTCACCGACCCCGAGCTTGCCTTCTCCATGGTTCCCCGGATCGCAGAGCTGTGCGAGGAACTGAGCATCTCCTCTTGGGAGGAGTTCCGGGGACGGCTGGAGACGGGTTGAATCCGGTTTGACGAACCGCCAAAACGCCAAGATCGCCAAGGGATGACGCCAAGGAGAAGACTTTTGCCTTGCGGGGTGTGCCGCAAGGCAAAAACTGACCTTTCCTGTGGGTATGTTCAGAGCCGTTTTCTCCAAGGAGCGCTTGCTTTGTCAGCCGCTAGGCGAAGCCTTTCTCTTCGGCGTCAACCCGCCGAAGAGAAAATGCTCTTCTTGGCGCCCTTGGCTTCTTGGCGGTTCGTTTTGTTACAGCCAAACAAGAGCGCCAAAAATGTTCGGAGATAGATTATGAGATCCACACCCAAAGTCTGCGTGGTCGGGGCCGGAGCCATGGGCTCCTTTTACGCGGCCAAGCTCTATGAGCGCGATCCGGAGAGCGTATACCTGCTTGCCGGAGGGGAGCGCTTCACCCGGCTCAAACAGCACGGCATCGTGGTCAACGACACCCACTATCCCTGTGCCGTGCGCAGACCGGAGGATCGCGGCGAGCCAGCGGATCTGGTCCTGGTCACGGTCAAGTACCAGCATCTTCCCCAGGCTGTCCTGGATATGGCCAATGCGGTGGGGGAGCAGACCCTGATCCTCTCCGCAATGAACGGGATCGACAGCGAAGAGATCCTGGCGGGACACTACGGCTGGCAGCGGGTCCTCTACGGCGTGGCTCTGGGAATCGACGCCCAGCGGTCCGGGAACAGGGTCAGCTACACCAAGGAAGGGGTGCTCTACTGGGGACGCGCGGACAATGCCCAGCCCGACCCGGCAATGGATGTGGCGCGCCGGGTGCTGGACGCAGCGGGCATCCCCAACCAGGAGCCCGAGGACATGCTGCGCATGCTGTGGTGGAAGTACATGGTCAATTGCGGGGCCAATCAGGTCTCGGCCATGCTCAAAGTCCCCTACGGGGCCTTGCAGCGCATCGAGGAGGCGCGCCTGCTCATGGAGTCCGCCATGGCCGAGGTCGTGGACCTGGCTTCCGCGCTCGGGGTGGATCTGCGGCGGGAGGACATGGATACCTGGTACTCCGTGCTGGATAGCCTTTCCCCGGAGGGGAGGACCTCCATGTGCCAGGATATTCAGGCCGGGCGCAAGACGGAGGTGGAGATGTTTGCCGGCAAGGTCCTGGAGCTGGCCCGGGAACGCGGAATCGATGTCCCGGCGAATCGCTTTCTGTTCCAGGCGGTCCGGGGCCTGGAGAAATGGGCGGAAATGGCCCCCGGGGCGTAAGCCGCCCCGGAGGCCGGGATGGTCCGGACGGGTTCAGGCATTTTGTGCCTGCTCCGTGGGAGCGGGATTCTTGAAGTAGATCACCGCCTCGATGATCATCCAGACCTCCAGGAAGAGGATGATCAGATTGATCCCGAAGAGGAGCCAGTTTCCGGAGGCGTAGAAATCCCCCAGATTGACCAGCATGGCCCAGCCGGTCATGAAGATCATGAACAGCATGGGGATGAAGGTGTAGAACATGGAGACTTGTTTGCGCACCAGATAAATGGTGATGACCAGAAGGGCCAGTCCGGCCAGGAGCTGGTTCGCGGCACCGAAGAGGGGCCAGAGGGTGAGGGCGCCTTTGCCGGAGCCGTTGTAGAAGGCCAGGATGAAGGCGGTGATGACCGCGATCAGGGTGCCCGCATGGCGGTTGCCCAGTTGGGGGACCCTGATGGCGCTGCCCAGCTCGCCCACGATGTAGCGCTGCAGCCGGGTGGCCGTGTCCAGGGTGGTGGCGGCGAAGGAGACCAGGAAGACGCCCATGATGGTGATGGTGATATTTGCCGGGATGCCGTAGGAGTTGATCAGATTGGCCGATCCCTGCACGAAGGCGTCGATCTTGGCCCCGAGGCCGCTGGCCGCGGACCAGGAGGCGTAGTGATTGGTGAAGGCGGCCGTCCCGGTCAGGACCTCGCCGCCGGAGGAGAGCCCCAGGCCGATACCCGCGGCGCAGGCCGCGATGACCAGGGTGGAGAGAGTGCCCTCCATGAGCATGCCCCCGTACCCGATATAGCGGGCGTCGTCTTCGGAATAGCACTGCTTGGAGGAGGTCCCGGAGCTGACCAGGCAGTGGAACCCGGATATGGCCCCGCAGGCGATGACCACGAAGAGGAAGGGCCAGACAGGGGGCGCCCCAGTCGGGGAGGCGTTGTACGCCGGGGCGACCATGTCCGGATGGGCCACGATCACTCCCAGGATGAGCAGGGCCAGTGCCACATAGAGCTGGTGGCAGTTGATGTAGTCCCTGGGCTGCAGCAGGGTCTGCACCGGCAGGCTGGAGGCGATGTAGGCGTAGACAAAGAGGATGATCATCCAGGTGACAAGGGCCCCGCTGCCGCTCAGTCCCAGGGCGGTCAGGTCCACGGGCAGGTAGGTGCCGGCCACGATGAGCAGGTAGAGGAGGATGATGGCCACGATGCCCAGGCTCACATGGCTCTTGCCCCGCTTGTAGATCTGGTGCCCGAGCCAGACCGCGAGCGGCACTTCCAGCCAGACCGGGATGACGGCCTGGGGATACATGGTGAAGAGGATGGCGATGACCAGGGCGAAGACCGCGATCACGATGAGCAGCAGAAAGAAGATGATCAGCAGGAAGAGGACCCGAACCCGCCGGCTGATGAGATCACCGGAGATGTCCCCGATGGAACGGCCCTGGTGCCGCAGGGAAACCACGAGGGCCCCGAAGTCGTGCACCGCCCCGATGACGATGGAGCCGAGGAAGACCCACAGGACCGCGGGAAGCCAGCCCCAGATGATGGCCACTGCCGGGCCGACAATGGGCCCGAGCCCGGAGATGGAGGTGAAGTGGTGCCCGAAGAGAACGTTGCGGTTTGAGGGGACGTAGTCCACATCGTCCCGCAGCTCGGTTGAGGGGCAGACGAAGTCCGATGCGAGGCGGAATATTTTTCCCCCTAAAAATTTGCCGTAGGTGTGGTAGGCCACCACAAATCCAGCAAGCATCAGAACGGCCAGAAGCAGGGAATTCATACGCACCTCCTCGTTTGAGCCGTTGCTCTGGTTCCGTCGCGATGGTCGCCCTGGGCAGGTCTTCGTCCCTACACGAGGGCTGCGGCGCTAGAGAGGGATACGGACCCCGTCAGCGTAGAGCCCGGAGAGCTTCCAGAACCCCTGTTTCTTGATCCTGACCGTGCCCTCGACCTTCAGGCGCTGATCCACGAAGACCTCCACGCCGTCGACCTCCAGCCTATGGTATTGTCCCCTGCGCTGGGGAAATCCGCGCTCCACCTGGACTTCCCTGGCGAATCCGACGCTGTCGCCGGTCTCCATATCCACCAGACGAACCGCAATAGCACCACACTCCAGCTTGCGGAGGTACTTCCTGGCTCCGGGGGACAGGCTGACTTCCATGGCAGCTCTCGTTCTCTTGGCCCTTTTTTGGTGCTTCGCCTCCGAATCTGTCCAGCCGCGAAGCGGGAAAAAGGGTGATTCCATCTCATCCGGAGACGACGCTATCTTTCCCTTATCTCGGCCAAGGGAGGGCCCCAGAGACTGGAGCGGTCCCGGAAGGAAAAGATGACCATTGGTCACACAAGGAACAAAAAAAGAGTAGCGGTTTCCAGGTAAAATTTTCA
>JAIPDU010000139.1 GCA_021737525.1 Desulfohalobiaceae bacterium
TATGACGCCTCCATCCGACAGGGACTGGAGCAATTCTGGCAGGACTTCCAGGAGGAGCAGGAGTTCAAGGGCCGTGTCATCCAGCGTTTGGAGAAGCTCATGCCCAGGGAGCACATCTACACCAACCCGGCCTCCCTGGTCCAGTTCTCCACGGACGCCACGGACCTGCGCCTGGAGCTCCCCATGTTCATCGTGGCACCGGGAAGCACCAGCGAGGTGCGGAAGATCGTCATTCTGGCCAACGAGATGGAGTTCTCCATCCTGCCCCGCGGGGGCGGCTCCGGGTTGACCGGAGGGGCCATTCCCCTGCGGCCCCGCAGCGTGGTCATGAGCCTGAGCCGGATGAAGAAAATCGATCCCGTGGACGAGCGAAACAAGCTCCTCTGCGCCCAGGCAGGGGTCATTACCCAGGACGCCATCCAGGCCGCCTCGAGCCGGGGACTGCTTCTGACTGTCGACCCGGCCTCCAAGGCCTCCTCCTCCCTGGGGGGCAATATCTCGGAGAACGCCGGCGGCCCTTTTGCCTTCGAATACGGCACCACCCTGGACAACGTGGCCAGCTACAAAATGGTCCAGCCGAACGGCGAGCTCGTCGAGATCACGCGGCGCGACCATCCCCGGCACAAGATCATGCCAGACGAGGAGGCAGTGTTCGACATTCAAGACGAAGAGGGCCGTTTCCTGGACAGTGTCACCCTGTCCGGAGAGGACGTCCGGAGCGCTGGCCTGGGCAAGGACGTGAGCAATAAGTTCCTCGGCGGCTTGCCCGGAGTGCAGAAGGAGGGCGTGGACGGAGTGATCACAGAGGCCTGCTTCACCCTCTACGACCAGCTTTCGCTGAGCAGCACCCTGTGCCTGGAATTCTTCGGCGACAGCATGCGGAGAGCCATGCTGGTCATCAAGGATCTGGTTCGCCTGCGGGATCGCATCCGGCACGAGGGCGACCTGGTCAAGATGTCCGCCCTGGAGGAGTTCGGGACCAAGTACGTCCAGGCCATCGAATACCGCAAGAAATCCGGGCGTTACGAGGGCGAGCCCATCTCGGTCCTGCTGGTCCAGCTCGATTCCGACAGCAAGGAGGCCCTGCAGGAGACCACCCGGGAGATCGTGCACATCGCTGAGAGCTACCACAATGTGGACGTCTTCGTCGCGGGAAGCGCCGAGGAGTCCGAAGCCTTCTGGCAGGACCGGCACAGGCTGAGCGCCATCACCAAGCACACCAGCGGCTTCAAGATCAACGAGGACGTGGTCATCCCCATCGACGTGATCCCCGAGTTCTCGGACTTCATCGAGGGGCTCAATCTCTACTACCTGGCCCTGGCCTACCGCAAGGCCCTGCAAAAGGCCACGGAGCTGGAAGGGATCCCACCGGAGGACTCCTTCATCGACATGGAACAGAACGTGGCCTCCCGGATCCTCAAGGGCGAGACCGGAACCAGCGAGCTGGCCGAGCAGGAGTTCGAGCTCCAGATCCACTACTTCTTCCGGGACCTGGAGAGCAGGTACCCCCAGCATACCGAGGAGCTGGACGAGCTGGAAAGGGATCTCTTCGCCACCCGGATCATGGTGGCCAACCACATGCACGCCGGGGACGGCAACTGCCACGTCAACATCCCGGTCAACTCCAACGATCCGGAAATGTTCCGCCTGGCCGAGGAAGCCGCGGGGAAGGTCTTCGAGAAGGTGCTGGAGCAGGGGGGCTCCATCTCCGGAGAGCACGGCATCGGGATCACCAAGATCGGCTATCTGAAGAGGCAGCGCCTCGAGGAGCTGGCGCAGTACAAGGCCCGGGTCGACCCCGGGAACATTCTCAATCCGGACAAGCTGACCGAGGGGTCCCTGGAGCTCACCCCCTACACCTTCTCCTTCAACGAATTGCTGCAGGACCTGGGCAAGAGCTCCCTCCCCCAGAAGGAAAAGCTCATAGATCTGTTGCAGAAGATCCAGAACTGCTCCCGCTGCGGCAAGTGCAAACAGGTCTGCCCCATGTACTGTCCGGAGCAGGGCTATCTCCATCATCCCCGAAACAAGATCATCGCCCTGGGCGCGCTTCTGGAGGGGTACGCCTACACCCGGCAGAAGGGGGTCAAGCCGGACAGGGTCCTGTTGGACACACTGCAGAACCTGGTGGAGCACTGCACCGCCTGCGGCAAATGCACAGCCGTCTGCCCCGTCTCCATCCAGACCTCGCAGCAGATGCTCAATATGCGCTCCTTCCTGGAGGAAAACGGGGACGGCGGACGTCATCCGCTCAAGGCCCGGTTGCTGGGGCACCTTTTCCGGGAGCAGGGCCGCCTGGCCAATGCGGCCAAAACAGCCTCCGTGAGCCAACAGATCCAGAATCGAATCAGCCGCCTTATTCCCAAGGGCCTCCGGGACCGGGCGGATCATCCCCTTTTGAGCGGCCCCGGCCCGCGGCTCTCCTTCACCAATCTGGACGAGAGCCTGCACCTGAACCGGAACAATCTCTTCCTCACCCGCTATGCCCAGGATCCGTCCACCGCGGAGACAGTGCTCTACTTCCCGGGTTGCGGGGCGAACCTCTTCTACAGGGACATCGGCCTGGCAGCAATCTTCACCCTCCTGGCCACAGGCAACAACGTCCTCGTGCCCCCGGAGCACCTCTGTTGCGGATACCCCCTGCTGGTCTCCGGCTGCATGCGGACCTACGCCCAAAACAAGGACAGCGTCCGGAACAGTCTGAACAGCCTTCTGGAGCAGGCGCGGGAGCACTCCCTGACCGTGAGCAAGGTCCTCACCTCCTGCGGCACCTGCCGCGAGGCCCTGGAGGACTTGGACATCGCCGGATACAGGGGAAGTCAACCCAAACACAGAGACGTGGTGCAACACGTCGTCGAAGCAGGCAAACACCGCGTCAATCCGGACCTGTCCTCCTGGGGCGACCCGAAACGGCTCCTGTACCACCCCGCTTGCCACAGCGAATGGCAAGGCGTGCCCCCCCACAAGGGCGGCTCCATCTACGCCGCAGAGCTGAGCGCTTTGCTGGACACCGCAGTGGAGGTCACGCCGGGGTGTTGCGGGGAAAGCGGTCTGGGGGCCATGACCTCGCCCCACATCTACAGCACCCTGCGCCGGCGCAAAACCCGGCATCTGGAGAGCGATCTCGCGGGATACCCCGCCCGCCTCCCGGTGCTCGTGGGCTGCCCCTCCTGCAAGGTCGGGCTCACACGGATCATGGCGGCGGAAAACTGGCCGCACGAGGTCCTGCACACCCTGGAGTTCCTGGCCAGGGCCCGGCTGGGCCGGAAGTGGCGCGACCGGGCCGAAACCGCAATCGTCAATTGCGGGGTCGCGGAGACGACCTGATGCGCGTG
The DNA here is from genome assembly GCA_021737525.1 of Desulfohalobiaceae bacterium. Lineage (GTDB taxonomy): Bacteria > Desulfobacterota > Desulfovibrionia > Desulfovibrionales > Desulfothermaceae > JAIPDU01. Next base: position 3,336 of record JAIPDU010000139.1, read on the forward strand.
CTGGGCATCGACTTCGGCCTGCGCCGCATCGGGCTGGCCATATCCGACGCGGAAGGGGAGATGGCCTTCCCCCTGAAAACGGTGTTCAAGCAAACCAGGGAACAGGCCTTCGAGGAGATCCGAAGCGTGGTGATCCAGCGCGGGGTGGAGGCTGTGGCTCTCGGGCTCCCCCTGGACCTGGAGGGCAGGCGGACGCTGAGCACCAGACAGGCGGAGAACTTCCGCAGGGAGCTTTGCACTCGTCTGGATCTTCCGGTTCACCTGGTGGACGAGACCTGCACCTCGGCCCAGGCGGAGGCCAAGCTCCGGGAGGCCGGGGTCCCGCCCAAGAAACGCAAGGCCCTTCTGGACCAGCAGGCCGCGGTTGAAATCTTGGAAAGCTTCCTGCACAATAGATGATTATCTTGCCCCAAGCGGAATGCTTGCCTTCCGGCTTGTGAAAACAAGCCCGCCGGAGAGCAAGGGCCAGTTCCAAGCCGGAGCGCGGCGGAGCAAACACGAGCTCGCTGGCAAACAGCCCAAGCCAGAGGAGAAACGATCCATGCCCGTAATAACCATCTCCCGGCAATTCGGCGCAGGAGGGCGGACACTGGGGGACAATCTGGCGAACAGGCTCGGATACGCCCTCGTGGACGAGGATATCATCGAGCAAACCGCCCAGAAGGCCAACGTCTCTACGGAATGGATCAGGAGCCTGGAGCAGGAGGCAGGCGGATCCCTGCAGCGCTACTTCTCCGGTTTAAAGTCCATAAGGGAAAGCTATCTCTACAAGGCGGTCATCGACAAGCGGGGCTACATCGACGGTCACCGCTACGTGGAGCTTTTGTACGAGATCATCCCCCAGATCGCCAACCAGGACCAGGTGATCATCCTGGGCCGCGGGGGACAGTACATCCTGCAGAACCGCCCCGACACCTATCATCTCCTCCTTGTGGCCCGCCACGAGGATCGCATCCAGTTCCTGTGCCAGCACTACGACATCGACCGGAACAAGGCCCAACAGATCGTGACCCATCAGGACAAGATCCGGACCAATCTCTATCGCTTCTTCGGCAAGGAGGACTACAACAGCCCCTTCCTCTATCACGCCGTGCTCAACATGAGCCAGTTGAATCAGGAACAGGCCCTGAACAGTACCGCCTCCCTGATCGCCTCCTCCAGGGAAGCGGCCTCCTCCCTCGCGGACAACTGATCCGGAGAGGGAGACGCCCCCGCACCCCCGTCACCAGCCCGACCCTATTTCCCGGCACCAGGGATCAGGCCCTGTTCCTTCCCGTGGAGAGCTTCAGGAACACAGCCCCCAGCACTCCGGCCACTGCGGACCCCATCAAAACACCCAGCTTGGCGAAGTTGAGCAGATCGGCCTGCATAAAGGCCAGACCGGAGATGAACAGGGACACGGTGAAGCCGATCCCGCCCAGCAGGGCCACCGCGACAAGCTGGGTCCAATTGACCCCTTCGGGCAGGGAGGCGATCCCGAGCCTCACCGCCAGGAAGCAAGCCACGGAAACCCCCACCGGCTTGCCCACGAAGAGTCCCAGGATAATCCCCAGGGTCACCGGATTCGAAAGCGCCTCTCCCAGTGAGGCGCCCTGCAGCATCACTCCGGCGTTGGCCAGGGCGAAAACGGGAAGGATCACAAAGGCGACCCAGGGATGGACCGCGTGCTCCAGCCTCTGCAACGGGGG
>JAIPDU010000140.1 GCA_021737525.1 Desulfohalobiaceae bacterium
TCGACCATACTTTCCTTCTCGCCGGATGGTTTATGATCGTTCCCGCAATGCTGGGGATCATTGCTCTACGGCATCCCAAGACAGCCTGAGATACACCCGCTGCAACCCGATATGAAAGCAATTCCGAGATATCCCTGCATCTTTCTGTTCGTCGCGGCTCTTGTATCCCTGACCGACTGGGCTGTTTTTTGCCCCCAAAAACGGAAAGAGGCCTTGATGCACCAGCTGCGGGAATTTATCGACAAACACCATGGGAGCGGGTTCCTGACATCGGATGCCCCCGATTCGTCCGGCAATGGCAAAAGGCCCGGCCTGCGCGATCCCAAAGGCCGAATCGGGCTATATCCTTCCCAGTAGTCCAGCGGAGTGAATCATGCGCCGTATACCCATTCTGCTCATCCTGGTGGTCTTGTCCGGATGCACCGTGTTTGCTCCCAAGCAGCGGGATGATCCCCAGTTCCCCGTCCCGGAGCGCTATAGCAGGAATACCCGGAACGGGGGCGTTCCGGACAGATGGTGGGAGGCCTTCGATAGCCGGGAGCTCGAGGAGATGGTGCGAACGGCGCTCCGTGGCAACTTCGACCTGAAGACCGCATGGGCCAGGCTTGAACAAGCCAGGGCTGTCGCCAGAAAAAGCGGGGCCTCCGCCTGGCCCCACCTGGAGGGAGAAGCTGAAGGGAGCCGGGAGGACCGGTATCAGGATAGCCAAAAGATGAGCACATCCAGGGATCTTTCCCTGAGCCTGGCAGCCTCGTATGAATTGGATCTGTGGGGCAGGATATCCTCCGCCAGAAAGGCGGATCGCTTGAGCGCACAGGCCTCCTGGCAGGAAGTGCAGTCCTCGGCGGTATCCGTCGCCGCCGAGGTGGTGACCACCTGGATCGATCTGCGCAGCGTGGCCCGGGAGATAGACGTGGTCCAGGACCAGATCGGGACCAACAAAAGGCTCCTGGAGAGGCAGCGGGACCGGTTCCTCAACGGCCGGGCCCAGGCCCTGGATGTATCCCAGCAAAAAGAGGCCCTGGCCGCTTCCAGGACCAAGCTCCCCGGTCTGCGGAGGCGGCAGCGGACCCTGAGAAACAAAATGGCCGTTCTCCTGGGCAGGGCTCCCGCCGGAAATCTCCGGGTTGAAGGGGCGAAGCTGCCGGAATTGATTCCCCTTCCGGAAACCGGAATCCCCATGGATCTTCTCTCCGCCAGGCCGGATATCAGAGCGGCCAGGCTGGAGCTGGCCTCTGCCGACTGGGAAGTGTCCGCGGCCAAGGCGGATCTTTTGCCCTCCATCAGCCTGTCGGCAAGAGGGGTGTTGTCCGGGGAGACCCTGGATGCGGCCCTGTCCAACTGGTACACCACCCTGAGCGCCACCCTGGCCCAGACCGTTTTCGACGCGGGACAGAGCCGGGCGGAAGTGTCCCGGAAAGAGGCGATGGCGGAAGAAAAGCTCTATACCTATTCCCAGACGGTCATCGAGGCAATCCAGGAGGTCCAGGACGCCCTGGCCCAGGAGGCGGAGCAGAGACGACTGGTTTCCAGAATACGGGAGCGGATCCGGGCGGCGAAATCCGCGAGGCGCAAAGCCAGGCTTCGCTATCTGCGTGGACAGGAGGACTATTTGACCTACCTGAATCAGCTGGAGAACGTGCAGAGCCTCAGTCGTGAGCTGGTACAGGAAAGGGCGCAGCTTTTGCAATACCGGGTGGGGCTTTACAGGAGCCTGGGTGCGGACTGGACCGGCTCCCTGGAGAGGAAAAAGAAGGCTGGCTCCCCCCAAACCGGCGGAATCAACCACAGCTCGGAGCAAAAGGAATATGGGGGATAAAAGGAGGAAGCAAGCGGCAATCGCGGTGGTGAAAGCCGTTGTTCCCGTGGCCCTGATCGCGTCCGGAATAGCGGCGGCCCTGTTCTTTTCAGCCACCCGGCAGAGCGTGGAGCCCCGGGAGGAGACCTCCCCGGCTCCGGCTGTGGAGGTCGTCTCCGTGGAGAAGAGGGACGTATCCCCATTGATTACGGGTATGGGCACGGTCAGGGCCTCCCGCAGGATAACGCTCCAGGCGCGGGTGTCCGGAAAGGTGACTTCCGTGGCCGGGGATTTCCAGCCCGGGGGACGGGTGGAAAAGGGCGAAACCCTGATCCGCCTCGATGACTCGGATTACCGGATCCAGTTGGAGAAGAGCCGGCGGTCCTGGCAGCAGGAAAAAGCGGACCTGGAGATCGAGCAGGGCAAGCAGGAGGTGGCCAGAAAGGATCTGGCCTCCTTCAAGGAATCCTCGCAAAGGGAGGTGTCCAGCGAGACACTGGTGCTGCGTCAGCCGCAACTGCTCCAGGCCAGGGCGGCTGTGGGCAAGGCGAAAGCGGATCTTAAGCAGGCCCGTCTCGATCTGGAGCGCACCAGGATCGAGGCGCCCTTCAACGCCCTGGTCACGGAAAGGAACGTGAATCTGGGCTCGGAGGTGAACACTCAGCAGGACCTGGCCACACTGGTCTGTACGGACACATACTGGATCGAGGCGAAAATCCCCTTGGACCGCCTGGAGCACCTGGCCCTGGAAGGCGAGGACAAGCCGCGGGCTACGGTCTATTCCCAGGCAAGGGACGCGGAGTGGGAAGGCAGGGCGTTGCGAACCACTGGAGTGCTCGGGGAAGAGAGCAGCATGGCCACGGTTATTGTGGCTGTGGAGGATCCCCTGGGCCTGGAGCGGGAAACCGGCGCGCCCGCCCTGGCCTTCAAGGAATACGTCCGGGTGGCGATCCAGGGCAAGGAGCTGGCGGATGTGGCGGTCATTCCCCGCAACTGCCTGCGGCAGGGGGACAGGGTCTGGGTGGCCTCCGAGGGGAGGCTCGATATCCGCCGGGTCTCCACGGCCTGGACGAGCCGGGACCGAGTCCTGGTTCAAGGCGGGCTGGAAGCCGGGGAAAAGGTGATCGTCTCCGAGTTGGCCACCCCGGTGCAGGGCATGCGGGTCCGCGTATCCGCTGAAAGGGATCGGTTCGGGGAAGATCCCGCCGGCGAACGGGAGGCAAATGAATGAACAGCCCGCAGGGATCCTCCACGGACAAAGGCCCCCTGGCCTGGATGGCCGGCAACCCGGTGGCGGCGAATCTGGTTATGGCCGTGCTGCTCATCGGGGGGCTCCTGCTGGCGATGAACGTCAAGCAGGAAGTTTTCCCGGAATTCTCCATGGACATGGTGAACGTGAGCGTCTCCTACCCCGGCGCGAGCCCCGAGGAGGTGGAGCAGGGGATCGTGCTGGCAGTGGAGGATGCGATCGAGAATCTGGAGGGGATCAAGGAAATCAGCTCCCAGGCATCCCAGGGCAGCGCCAGAGTCAACATCGAGGTCAGGGATGGGTACAGCGTGAACAGGCTCTGGCAGGAGATCAAAAGCGAGATCGACCGTATCCGGACCTTCCCCGAAGAGGCCGAGGAGCCGGAGGTAACCATCGGCTCCCACGAGAGGGAGGTCGTTTCCCTGGTCCTGTCCGGGACCCGGGATGACCTGGTCCTGCGCCGGCAGGCCGAGCGGATCAGGGACCGGCTCCTGCTCAAGGAGCATATTACGCGCGTCGAGCTCCAGGGAGCCCGGGACTACGAGATCCATGTCGAGGTCTCCCAGGACAGGCTCAGGCAATACGGACTGACCCTGCAAGACATCGCGGACAAGGTGGCGAGGTCCTCCGTGGATCTGGGCGCGGGTGAGATCGAGACCTCCGGCGGGGACATCCTGCTCAGGATGAAGGAGCTGCGCAGCACTGCCGCCGAGTACGGGAATATCCCGATAATCGCCCGGCCCGACGGGAGCCGGATCCTTTTGTCGGATATCGCCGAGGTCAGGGAGGGATTCGAGGAGTCGGAAACATGGGCCGCATTCAACGGCAGCCCCGGAATCATGATCCAGGTCTATCGGGTTGGGGACCAGACACCGGCTCAGGTGGCGAAGGAAGCCAGGGGGGTTGCGGATCGGCTCAACAGCACCATGCCCGGAGATCTGAAGCTGTCCGTCACTCGCAACATGGCCGAAGTCTTCGGGCAGCGGGCCGACCTTCTGCTCAAGAACGCCTTGCTGGGGTTGGGGCTGGTCTTCCTCTTCCTGGCCCTCTTTCTGGAGGCTCGCCTGGCCTTCTGGGTCAGCCTGGGCATCCCCATCTCCTTTCTGGGCTCCTTCCTGTTTCTTGCCGGGACGGATTTCAGCGTGAACATGGTCACCATGTTCGCCTTCATCGTCACCCTGGGCATCGTCGTGGACGACGCCATCGTGGTGGGGGAGAACGTCCATCACCACAGGGGGCTGGGCAAGCGAGGGATCGATGCCGCGATCCAGGGCGCTCGGGAGGTGGCCATGCCGGTAACCTTCAGTGTCCTGACCAATATGCTTGCCTTTCTCCCCCTCTTCTTCGTTTCCGGCTTTATGGGCAAGATCTTCAAGTATATCCCCATGGTGGTCATAGCCGTTTTCCTGGTCTCCCTGGTGGAGAGCCTGTTCGTGCTTCCGGCGCATCTTGCCCACGTCGGGGAAAAGAAGGCCTTTGGCCCCTTCGCCCGTCTGTCCGAGGTGCAATCCAAGTTCAGCCGCCTCGTGGAGAGATTCATCACAAACGGATTTTATCCCGCCCTGGGGCTCGCCCTTCGCCACCGCTATATCGTGCTCTCTTTCGCCCTGGCCCTTCTGATCGGCACTGCCGGATTCGTGCAATCCAGGATGGGGCTCGTCCTGTTCCCGGAAACGGAGTCGGATTTCGCCTACGCGGAAGCGGTTCTTCCCACGGGCTCTCCGGAGAAGCGCATCAGAGAGGTGGAGGAAAGGCTCCGCGAGGCTGCCGCGGGGATCATCCGGGCCCATGGGAAAAAGGAGCTCTCCGAGGGCATTTTCAGCAGGGTGAACGGTGACACCATCCGGATGCGCGTGTTCCTGACGGATCCCTCGCTGCGCCCCCTTCCCACCTCGGAATTCACCCGGAGATGGCGCGGCCGGACAGGGGAGGTGCCCGGGCTGGAATCCATCCGTTT
>JAIPDU010000003.1 GCA_021737525.1 Desulfohalobiaceae bacterium
AGAGTAGCCCACCGCAGAGGCACGGAGTGCGCTGAGGCGACCCGGAGAAGAGAGCATTATCCTTTGCCCCCGAGACGGGGCAAAGGATAAACAGCCTCCGCTCTGCGCAGACTGGGGCACTGTTCTCTCGTGGCGCAACACCACGGAGGAGCTGACAGTTTCGAGTCCAGGACTGGGATCCTTTTTGCTTTGCGGCACTCACCGCAAAGCAAAAAAACGGAGCCTCCGCGGGCCCTCTGCGTCCTCTGCGCCTCAGCGGTTCACCATTCTTGCCCCCTCAATGGCCGCGTTTGTCCTATCCCTGCTTCGCCGCTGCGAGGACGGCGTCCGCCAATCCGAAGTGCACGCCGATGTCCCGTCGCAGGTCCAGGCGGTTCCCTTCCGGGTCCTCCCGGGGCACGACCCGTACCTTGTTCGAATTGTACGCTGCAAGGATCCGGTTCGCGAGCTTGTCCGCGACCTGGCCGCGGTCCTGTTCCGCACCGACCGTGCCGTTCGCGTTGAGATAGGCCACCCGGGTTCCGTCGGAGTAGAGTCCTCTCTCTTGGGAGTAGCCCATGCCCGCGGGCACCAGCTGCAGGTTCTTGTTCCTCAAATACTTGAGATCGATCTCTACTGGCTCGTATTTGGTCACGCTCCAGGGATAGCCCTTTTGTCCGTCCGGTCCACCCGGGCCGGTGACCAGGGCGGTGCACAGCGCGATCTGGTTTTCCCGGATCTCGGGCTCCACCCGGTCCAGCTCAGATTGGAACATGGCCCGTATCAGGGCGCCGAAATTGCGGATCCTTCGCACCACGGCCTGGAATTCGGGTTCCCCTGGTCTAATGTTGAATTCGCAGACGCGCAGATCCCGCGGTCTGGCCCCGTGCTCCGGATCGTGGGAAAAGGAGACCATGCAGCCGGGATAGAGCACGCAGGGCCGCAGCGCACCCCGTTCCCTCAAAGCCTGGATCATGGGGCGGGCGATGCGCTCGGAGACCATGTCCATGAGCTCGGCCGATTCGAAGGGGTGGGGGGAAATACTGCCCATTCCGCCGGTGATGGGATTGTCCTTGCCCGCGGGTCCGGGATAGCGCTCAGGATAGTCCAGGGAGGTGGGCAGGATCCGGAAGTGGCCCTCTCCGTCCACCAGAATGGTGAAGCTGATTTCCACCCCGGACATGCGGGATTCGATCAACAGGGGCCAGGGCCTGTTCTGGAACATCTTGCGGTAGTCCTTCTTGTAGTCGGCAAGAAGCGTGTCGTAGACCTCCTTGATCTGCCAAGTGTCCAGAATGATCCGGGCCCCTTTGCCGGACGCGCTGTAGGGGTATTTCAGGACCGCGCCCCCGAAGCGGTGCAGATAGTCCAGGCACACGGAAAAGACCTGGGAAAAGGAGCGGGCGTCGACGATCTCCCAGGCGTCCGCCACGGGAATTCCGGCCCGGGCGCAGAGCTTCTTGCATTCGGCCTTGTCCCCTTCGATGAAGGAGGCCCCGCTCTCCAATCCAGCGATGCGGTCTCCGTAGCCGCTCTCCCGGAGCCGGTCCACGATGCCGCTGAACTGCAGCGCTTCGGGCAGGGGAAGGACGTAGTCCAGGCTCCCGTCCCGCAGCGCCTTTTCCAAGGCCTCGGCGTAGGCCTCGAGGCTGTTCTCCGAGGTGGGGATGAAGTCCACGGGCCAGTCGAACCACTCCGGTCCGCTGAGAATGGGCATGGCACTGGTCCCCCTGACCACGACACCGCGGTAGGCGGCATGATCAGTCTCGCTGGCAGCGGTGGACATGACCAGGGCGCTCAACAGGGTGCGAGCGTCCGTTCCGGCGAAGCCGATCCTGTACGGCTGATTCATGGCAGGCTCAACTCCTGTATCCCTTCACGGGTTTTTTTTTACTTGTTCAGCGGAGGTTCCGTCGATTTTCTTCGCTCGTCACGTGGGGGAAACCCCTCACCCACTTTTGAAAAAAAGTGGGTGAGGGGTGGGGGCAGGGATGCCCCCGCGTGACGAGCGTTAGAAAATCCGGATCCGTAGGTTTAAAGTGAAAAAATACCCCGTGAAGGATTACCAACTCCTTGTTGGCTTCAGCGATGCGGAGGTAGCATTGGCCTCGGGGATACCCGACGTGTCGTGCTTCGTTTCGGCGGAGCTAGGAGGTGGCCAGGCTTCCGCTGTACTTCTTCATGTAGCCCACAGGGTTGTAGGACTCCTTGGCCTGGCGGAGGCCGGAATCGCCCAGGTCCTGTTCCCGGTTCACATAGGTGTAAGCGCTGCCCTCCCGCTCCAGGAAGATCTGGTTGATGGCCTGGTAGATCCCCTTGTAGTTGGGGCAGGCCTTTTCGAAATGGATAACCAGGGTCTGCTCGTCCAGGGGCTCGGCCACGGTGTAAGCGGCCATGGCCCCGTCGATCATCAGGCCGCCGCCGAAGACGTCCTCCAGGCTCTGCCATTCGCGGAGGGTGGCCAGGATGGCCTGGTTCTCCATCTCCAGGGTGGACGACTCCTCGCATTCCCGCCACAGGCACCATTCCGTCTGCAGGGTAAGGGCCTGCTCGATCCGGGACGGCTCGAGGGGTACGTATTCCGCTGTGTAATTCTTTTGAAACTGGCGAAGCAGATTCTTCTTCTTGTGGAACTTGTTCCCCTTGAGCTGGATCAGCTCGGGCACGGAGTAGATATAGTCCCAGTGGTCCGGAGCTGATTCCAGGCTCATGCCGGGGATCTTGTTCCAGATTTGGGCCAGCTCCTCCGGAATCCGGGTGAAAAAGGGTGTCTTCCAAGCTAGCTCTGGGAGCATGCGGGACCAGTCCACCCGGTGCCAGGGGCCCACCGGTGCCCAGTGGATGAGCTGGGGCAGGGTCTGTCGTATCCGGATCAGCTCCCCCGCCCGGGCCCATTCCAGGCCGTAGATATCCCGCCAGGCCCATAGATTGCCGAAGCTGTAGTCCGAGGTGATTCCGGGGGTCAGGGCGAGAAATGCTTTATATTCTTCCTGCTCCTGCAGGGATATGGGATGGAATTCGGATTCCATGTCAGGCTCCGGTGGCTTGCGGCTGAACTTTGCGGGATTGCATGGAAAATCTGTACCAGTCCTTATACGAAAACAGCAGAAACATCAAAGTTGCCTGCACCATCTGGGAAATGAGCATGGCGGCCCAGATGCCGGTGGCTGAGACAAAGATGACATGCCCCAGGACATAGGCCAGGGGCAGACGGACCAGCCAGACTGTGCCCCCGATGGCGAACATGTTGAACCGGGTCGCTCCGGCGCCGATGAATACGCCGCCCAGGATCATGGTGGTCCCGGTGAAGGGAATGGCCAGGATGTTGAAGCGCAGATAATTCACGATTTCCGCCTGCACCGGCGTCCTCTCGCTTAGGAGCTGGGCCAGGTCGGGGACGAAGAGCCACAATACCGCTCCGAGCAGGGAAATGAGCAGACAGCCGAAGCCCCAGGTGCGCAGGCCGATGCTGCGGGCCCCGGCGAAGTCCCTGCTCCCCAGGTAGTGCCCCACCAGAATGGAGGCGGTCATATTGAAGGCTACCGCCGGCAGGAAGAGGAGCGACTCCATGCGAATCCCCGCGGCGAAGGCGGCCAAAGCCACGACTTCCTCCCGGGGCAGGCTCGCGGTGATTGCGAAGAGGACCAGGTATCCGGTGTGCCACAGGATCTGCATGAGCCCGGCGGGCCAGGCCACGCGCCAGAGATAGGGCAGGGCCCTCTTGATCCATCGCAGCGGGGGGAAATGCGCGAGGCGGAGCCAGCCCCGCCTGGCCAGCACAATGGTGTTGAAGAGGCAGCCGCCGCTCACTGAGATGAGGGTGGCCCAGGCCAGGCCCATGTACCCCAGCTCGGGGAGGCCGTAGATGCCGAAACAGAGCCCGAAGTCGGCCCAGGTGTTCAGGCCCGTGACCAGCACCATGCTGAGCAGGGGGATGTGCACCTGCTTCTGGGCCCGAAAGACGGCGTTGCTCACGATGAACAGATAGTAGACCGGGGTCAGCAGGAGATAGATCAAGAGGTAATTGGTGGTAATGTCCTCGATCCGGGCAGGGACCTGGAGCAGGGCGAGCAGGTGCTCCTTGAAGACAAGCCCCGAGCCGAGAAGGAGGATCCCCGCGCCGAGCACGAGGAGAATGCACAGGCCGATGTAGCGCTTGGCCCGCAAGGTCCTGCCCGCGCCCAGGGACTGGCTGATGGTGGAGACCGCCCCGTTGGACAGGGCCATGGCCACGATGAGGAAAAAGAGAAGGGTCTGGGTGATAAGGCCCAGGGCGGCCTGGACGTCCTCCCCGATCCGTCCGGCCACGTACACGTCGAAGAAGCCGATCCAGAAGTGAAAGAACATCATCAGGAGCTGGGGCCAGGCCAGGTGCCATATTTTCCCGCCCGGGGATTCCCCGTCTCCGGATAGCTTGTCTGGGGCTGGATCTGGCTGACGTGTCATGTTCGGTCCATGGTCTGGCCGCGGGCCGCGCGTTGTGCGACGAAAAAGGGGGAGGCTAGGCACCTGTCCGGCTGTTTTGAAGCAGCCACATGTCCGCCAGCACGAGCAGGGTCATGGCCTTGAGGACAGGCACGATGCGGGGAATGGCGCTCACGTCGTGCCTGCCCTCGATCTGCATGGTGACCTCGTGGCCCTTGTGGTTCACGGTGCGCTGCGGCATGCTGATCGAGGGTATGGGCTTGACCGCGGCCCGGAGGACGATGGTCTGTCCGCTGGAGATCCCGCCGAGGATCCCCCCGGCATTGTTCCGGGAAAATCCCTTCTTCAGGATGGGGTCGTTGTTCCGGGATCCGGTCAGCTCCGCGGCCTCCAGACCGGCCCCGACCTCGACGCCCTTGACCGCGCCCACGCTCATCAGGGCCTGAGCCAGGCGCGCGTCCAGCTTGTCGAACACGGGTTCCCCCAGCCCCGGGGGGACGCCATGGACCTGGATCTCCACAATGCCCCCGAGGCTGTCCCCGGACTTGCGAACGGACTGGATCTTTTTCTCCCAGAGCTCCACCACCGAGGGGTCCGGGGCGAATAAGGGCAGCCCGGCGGCACGCTCCGGAGAAATGACCTCGGCCTCGATGCCGCCGAGCTTCCTGGTGTAGGCCGTGGCCGAGACCCCCTTGCCGGAGAGGAACTGCTTGGCCACGGCCCCGCCAGCTACGCGGCAGGCCGTTTCCCTGGCGGAGGAGCGTCCCCCTCCCCGATGGTCCCGGAGGCCGAATTTCGCGGCGTAGGTATAGTCCGCGTGGCCCGGTCGGTAGGCCTTTTTCAGGGAGTCGTAGTCCCCGGACCGCTGATCGCGGTTGGGGATGCTGAAGCCGATGGGAGCCCCCGTGGTCCGTCCCTCGAAAATCCCGGACAGGAGCTGGACCTGGTCCGCCTCGGATCGAGCCGTGCTCGCCGGTCCGGTTCCGGGTTTACGCAGGTCCAGCTCGGTCTGGATGTCCTCCTCTCTCAGGGGGACGCCGGCCGGGCATCCGTCCACCACCCCGCCGATTCCCGGACCGTGGGATTCGCCGTAGGTGGTGAGCTGAAAGATGCGCCCAAGGGTGTTGTTAGTAGTCATGAGGCCCTCTCCGGTGTTGACAGTGCGTTGAAAATCTTCCAATTGCTGCGTTGCTTCAAAAAGTTCAAACTCTCACGTAGGCTTACTACGCTACGAGTTTGAACTTTTTTCGCGCCTTGCACTTGAAATTTTTCAACGCACTGTCCAATGATGGCTTTGTGCCCAGGCAATTAGCCTCTTTTTGTTCATCATAATAATATACTTCGCTCCGTTAACAGCCAAGGCGCCCCGATGAAATCCTGCTTCGCGGGGCCAGCTTTGCCGGCATTTTCCGGGCAGGCAAGTCCGCCAAGTCAGGTCTCTTGCTTTACGGAATGCAGGGTTCTTCGTGGCTTGGCGGTTCAGTATGCTTGACAGACGAGCACGCATTTTCCCAAAGAACCCTATCTCTCGCACCAGTCCCGGAACATGGCTTCGCGGGTTTCCCTGTCCAGGGGCGGGGTCTGATACATGCCTTTCGCGCTTCGCTGCCTCCAGGCCTCGTACAGGGTGATCGCCGTTGCAACGGAGACATTGAGGCTCTGGATCATCCCCTGCATGGGGATGTAGACTTCCCGGTCCACCCAGGGCCGGAGCTCCTCGCTGATGCCGCTGTGCTCGTTGCTGAAGATGATCGCCGTGGGGCGGGTCAGATCCCGTTCCGGGAGGGGATGGGAATCCTCCCCGAATCCAGTGGCCAGGACCTGGTACCCTTCCTGTCGAAGGGGGCGGAGCATGTGTTCCGCCTCGCTGTGCTCACGGGTCTCCACCCACTTGATCGCGGAAGCGGAGCTCTTGCGGCCCAGGACGGGGAAATCCTCATAGGTGTAGTACAAAAGGATCCGGGCCACGCCGAAGGCGTCGCAGCTTCGCAGGACCGCGGAAACGTTGTGCGGATCGTGAATATTGTCCATGATCAGGGTCAGGTCCCCCTGTCTGCGATTGATCACGGACCAGATCCTCTGTTTGCGGCGCTGGGTCGCTTCCCGCATAGGCTTTATCACGCGGCGAATATGGTATAGGTTGTCGGTTTCCGCTCCCCGGGGATGGATGCGTTGCCCTGCCCGGGGAGCGGGAAAAAGGATGTTTACTAGGCAAGCCCCTTTTCGTCAACGGATCCATGGATCAAACAGCAAGGAGGCTCGCGTGGCCAACAGGCTCCAGGTGAAAGTCAAGTTTCTCGATCCGCTGTGGCGGCAGGAGCAGCCGGAATACGCCACCGTCTTTTCCGCTGGGCTCGATCTCAAGGCCTGTCTGGATCGGGACCGCGTCTGGATCCATCCCGGCGGGAGGATGGCCATAGGGACCGGTCTGGCCCTGGAAATCGAGCAAGCGGATGTGGCGGGATTCGTCTTTTCCCGGAGCGGGTTGGGCACCAAGCAGGGCCTGGTGGTCAGCCAGGGGGTGGGGGTGATCGATCCGGACTACCGCGGAGAGGTGATCGTCTCCCTGCTCAATACCAGCCAGCGGTCCCGCCCTGTTGACCGGGGCCAGCATATAGCCCAGCTTGTGTTCATGCCCGCCTACCAGGCCGAATTCCTCCCTGTGGAGGAGCTCGGCGAAACAGGGCGCGGCTCCGGCGGCTTCGGGCACAGCAGGCATTGATGCCGACCGGAGCCCTGGCACCAACCGGGGCCCTCGCTCGGACTGATCAACCATTCCCGTGTCCGGCCCTCCCGTTTGGCCGGCAGGTGTTTCCCCGCAGCGGCCTAACCGGAGAGGCCCTCCGCGTCGCGGGCCACCTTGTCCGCCATCCGCTGCCTGGATTGCTCCAGGCGCTCCCGGAGCCCCTCGTCCCGCAAGGCCAGGATCTGGACCGCCATCCAGGCCGCATTGCGCGCGCCCACCCGGTCCAGCCCCATGGTGCCCACGGGAAAGCCCGGAGGCATCTGCACCGTGGAGAGCAGGGCGTCCATACCGCCCAGACTGGAGGCGGAGACTGGCACTCCCAGCACCGGCCTGGTGGTCTTGGAGGCCACCGCTCCGGCCAGGTGGGCAGCGAGCCCGGCGGCGCAGATGAAAACTTGGCAGCCCGCCTCCTCCATGTCCCGGACGATGTCCCGGGTCCGATCCGGAGTCCTGTGGGCGGAGGTCACGGTGAAGGCGTAGTCCACTCCGAGCTCATCCAGGATCTCCAGGCAGGGCTGCAGCGTTTCCCTGTCCGAGATGCTTCCGATCAAGACGGCCACTTGCGGCATGGCAAATTCTCCTTGTCCGATTGTCGGTGTCTTTCGCCTTGACGCGACAAGTTCGGGCGCGCTACCGTTCATCAGGATCTGGCCCCTGTACCTGCCGCACGGAACATGCCCTTTCGCTTGTGCCGGAGCGGCACGGGGCGGCCAGCAGAAAGTTCCTTTGTAGTAGAAAATCCCGATCAGCGCAATTTCCCCGGAGGCGGGCGCCGTTTCCATACCTGCGCCACCGGGCGGGGTATCAAGGCGGACACCGAGTCGTAACTATTCATTACTTCTCTGGCCTCAGCGTAAATGCCCCGTAAAATGACGGTTTCCCAAGGTGGTGAATAGTTGCACCGAGTCAAACACGGCGCGGAGAGGCATATGTTACTGGGAATCGATGTGGGAGGGACGCACACGGACGCTGTTCTGCTGGACCGATCCGGGCTGTTGGCTTCGGCCAAGGTGGAGACCCGGCAGGACGATCTGTTGCAGTCCATTCATGCCGCATTGGGCAGGATCCGGGACCTGGCCGGCGAGGTGGAGGTGCAGCGTTTCAATCTGAGCACCACCCTGTGCACCAACGCCATTGTCCAGGACGAGCTCAAGCCGGTGGGGGTGATGGTGAGCGCCGGGCCGGGCATTGACCCGGAGAATTTCCGGATCGGAGACCACTATGAGGTGATCCGGGGCGGTCTGGATCACCGCGGAGAGGAGATCCAGGCCCTGGACCTGGACCAGGTGGAGCAGTGCACCAAGCGCTTCCTGGACCAGGGGCTGCGCGTCTTCGCCGCAGTGGGCAAGTTCTCCCCCCGCAATCCGGAGCACGAGGAGTCCATGGTCCGGGCCATCTCGGACAGGGCCGCCTTCCTTACCGCGGGACACTGGATCTCCGGACAGCTCAACTTCCCCCGCCGGATCGCCACCTCCTACTACAACAGCGCGGTGTGGCCCATCTTCAACGAGTTCGCCAACTCCGTGGAGAGCTCGCTCAGGGAGCACCACATCTCCCCGCAGCTGAACATCCTCAAGGCCGACGGGGGGACCATGCCCCTGTCCCAGGCGCGGCGTCTTCCCGTGGAGAGCATATTTTCCGGTCCCGCAGCGAGCGTCATGGGGCTCATGGCCCTGTGCGACATCGAGGAGGACGCCCTGATGCTCGATGTGGGGGGAACCACCACGGACGTGGGCGTTTTTGCCGGAGGCGATCCCCTGGTGGAGGCGGAAAGCGTGGAGCTCGTTCATCGGCCCACACTGGTGCGGGCCATGAAGACCGAATCCATTGGCCTGGGAGGGGACTCGGCAATCGCTCTGAGCGAGGACCTGTGTCGGGTGGGACCCCGCCGCCTGGGGGCCAGCCTGGCCTGCGGCGGGGAACAGGCCACCCTGGTGGACGCCCTGAACTGTATCTCGGAGGAGACCTTCGGGGACCGGGATGCCTCCATACGGGGAATGCGGGAGATAGGCTCCGGGCTGCAGTGTTCCGTGGAGGAGGCAGCGCTGCGCGTGGTTCGTCAGAGCTGCCGCAGCCTGCGGGAAAAAACCATGGCCATGCTGGAGCGGATCAACGAGCGGCCGGTGTACACGGTGCACGAGTTCCTGGAGTCCAGGCGAATCGAGCCCGGGAAGCTCTATATCATGGGCGGGCCGGCCCGGCTCCTTGCACCCTACCTGAGCCGGGAGTTCGGCCTGCCGGTGGTGGTGCCGGACAACGCGGGTGTGGCCAACGCCCTCGGAGCGGCCCTCGCCCGTCCCACCCTGCAGGCGGAGCTCTTCGCGGACACGCATCTGCACCATATGACCGTGCCGGTGCTGGGAAGACAGGAGCGTGTATCCAGGGACTACACCCTGAAACAGGCCAAGCGGGATCTCTCGGAGGATCTCTGCCGCTTTGTCCGGGACAACTATCACTGGAGCGTGGACGAATCCGAAGCGGAGGTGGTGGAGGAGAGCGCCATGAACATGGTCCGCGGGGTCCACACCGTGGGACAGGACATTCGGGTCAAGTGTCAGATCAAACCGGGCATCACCCCGGATTACGAAGGAGTGGTCAAGTGTATATGCAAGGAGTTGCCAACCGGCTAGGCGTGGTCTTCTTCCCCGCCTTCGACTGGGCCATCAGCCCGACGCATCCCGAGCGCCAGGAACGCCTCCTCTACACCATGGACCAGCTCAAGGAGGAGGGGGTCTTCGATATCCCCGGGATCGAGGAATACCGGCCGGACGAGGCGGGCCTGGAGGACGTGCGGCGGGTCCATTTCAGCTTTCCGGACACCGAGTCCCATCTGACCCCGTCCCACTTGATTGCTGCGGGCGGTGCGATCAAGGCGGCCAAGCTCCTCAGGGAGGGGGATGCGGACAAGGCCTTCGCCCTGGTCCGTCCGCCCGGGCATCACGCCATGAAGGCCGTCCACGGAGGGCGCGGCTTTTGCAACGTGAACATCGAGGCCATCATGGTGGAGTATCTGCGGGAGCACTACGGGGTGGGCCGGGTGGCCATCGTGGACACGGACTGCCATCACGGGGACGGAACCCAGGATGTCTACTGGCACGACCCGGAGACCCTGTATATTTCCCTGCATCAGGACGGCCGGACCCTTTTCCCGGGCTCGGGCTTTTCCAGCGAGCTGGGCGGGCCCAAGGCGCTGGGCAAGACCATCAACATCCCCCTGCCCCCGCGGACCTCGGACGAGGGATTTCTGCACGCCGTGGACGAGGTGGTCCTGCCCATTCTGGAGGACTTCCGGCCCGAGATCGTGATCAATTCCGCGGGGCAGGACAATCACTTCTCCGATCCCCTCACGGACATGAACTTCTCCGCCCAGGGCTACGCCGCACTGAATCAGAGGCTCAACCCGGACATCGCGGTCCTGGAGGGGGGCTACTCCATCCACGGGGCCCTGCCCTATGTGAACACCGGGATCATCCTGGCCATGGCCGGCCTGGACTACGCCTATGT
This sequence comes from Desulfohalobiaceae bacterium, assembly GCA_021737525.1. Taxonomy (GTDB): domain Bacteria; phylum Desulfobacterota; class Desulfovibrionia; order Desulfovibrionales; family Desulfothermaceae; genus JAIPDU01. The sequence continues at coordinate 10,655 of JAIPDU010000003.1, forward strand.
CCGGGAGCCCGACTTCGACCCGGAAAGCTTGCGCCAGGACAAGCGGACCCGGGAGTATATCCACCAGATTTGCTCCCAGGCCAGGCAGAGCTATTTCCATCCACCGGATTCCGGAATAAGCCGGAACATGGAGGACGGCTATTTCGTGCGCTCCAAGGAGATCTTCTACGACACCGACTTCATCACCGAGCGCCAGAGGGAGCACCTTCTGGACTGCGACCACTGCTCCGGCCTTTTGCTCATGGAGTCCTCCTCCAGCAGACTCAAGAACTGTCTGGGCATCGAGATCCCCAGGGGCGCCTGCCAGCGTTGCCAGAGCGCCGGACAGATGTACTTCGACAAGGCCCAGCAGAACGAGAGCCTGAGGAACATGCAGCTCATTGACAGGCCCGGCGGGGCGGTCAGGCGTTTCCGTCGGGAATAGGAGGCGAGCCATGTCCACTGAAGAGGAGCGCACCTACCTCCTGGAGACCGTTCAGTCCCTGAACAGGGAGCTTGTGGTCATTTCCCCGGACCATGTGATCGTCGCGGCGAATGACTACGCCAAGGGGAAGTACGGCAGGGACATGGTGGGCAAGCACTGCCATGCGGTCTACTACGGCAGGGAAAAGCCGTGTTCGTCCTGTCCCGTCCAGGGACAGGCCCGGGAAGAGCTTTTCGAGCACACGGAAGCCGAGCAGATGGAGGGCACGGAATACGGGGCGGTCTGCTATCCCCTCGAATCCGAGAACTGCCCGGGCTGTGTGGCCAAGGTGGATTTCGATCCGCCCAAGATGGATCGTCTGCGGAAACGGCTGCAGCAGTCCAACGCCTTCCTGCACAATCTGCTTGTCAGCTCGGTGGACGCGGTCATTGCCGCGGACATGCGGGGCAACATCCTCATCTTCAACGACGTGGCCGCGGAGGTGCTCGGCTATTCCCGGGAGGAGGCCATGGCCAGGCTGGACATCCGGGACATCTATCCCGAGGACGGGGCCAGGGAGGTGATGGGGATGCTGCGCAGCGAGGACAAGGGCGGCAGGGGCAAGCTCAAGTCCTATCGGGTGGAGGTCCTGTCCAAGGAGGGGGAACGGATTCCCATCAGCCTGAATGCCTCGGTGATTTACGAGGGCGGGGAGGAAGTGGCCACCATCGGATACTTCTACGATATGCGCGAGGATCTCAAGATGGAGAAGGAGCTGGAGGAGACCAGGCTGGAGCTCTTCCAGTCGGCCAAAATGGCGGCCCTGGGCAAGCTCGCCGCTGGCGTGGCGCACCAGATCAACAATCCCCTGGCCGGGATCAATCTCTTCGCTCAGCTGCTCCTGGAGGAGCACGAGCTGGGTGACGAGGCACTGGAGGATGTCCAGCGCATCCTGGAGGACACCAACCGCTGCCGGGAAACGGTGCGGGAGCTTTTGGAGTTCGCCAAGCAGTCCTCCTACGAGGCCAAGCCGCAGGACATCAACAAGGCCCTGTCCCGGACGGTGTTCCTGCTGGAGAAGCACGCCATATTCCACAACATCGAGATCCGGAAGGAGTTCGAGGAGGGTCTGCCCTACCCGGAGTGCGATCTGCAGCAGCTGAGCCACGTCTTCATGAACATCATCATCAATGCCGCCGAGGCCATGGAGGGAAACGGGGTCCTGCGCGTGGCCACCCAGAGCCTGCCCGGGGACTGGATCCGGGTCACCATCGCGGACACCGGTCCGGGGATCGATCCCCAGGTCCTGCCCTATATCTTCGATCCCTTCTTCAGCACCAAGGAGACAGCGAAAAACGGCCAGGAAAAGGGTGGTAGCGGCACAGGTCTGGGCCTCATCGTGGCCTACCGCATCGTGCGCAATCACCGCGGCAGGTTGCATGTGGCCAATCACGAGGAAGGCGGGGCGGTGTTCACCATCGATCTTCCTTTGGTCCAACACGGCAAGGGGGAATAGACCATGGCGCCGGAAAATCAGGACCAGCTCAAGGTCCTCGTCGTGGACGACGAAGAGCATATCCGCATTGCCGTGGAACGGATCCTGCGGCGCCTGGATTGCGGCGTGCTGCAAGCATCGAACGGGGAGCACGCCCTGTCCATTCTCCAGGAACAGGACGTGGCCGTGGTTCTTCTGGACCTGAAGATGCCCGGAATGGACGGCATGGAGGTGCACAGCCGCATCCGGGAGGCGGGATACCAGGTCCAGGTCATCATCATTACCGGATACGCCACCCTGGAGACGGCGATCGAGGCCATGAAGAAGGGGGCCTTCGACTTCATTCCCAAGCCCTTTGACAAGGATCACCTGGCCCTCGTTGTGGACCGGGCCCTGAACAGCATCCGGCTGGAGCAGGAGCGGGCCAGGCTGGAGCAGGAAAGACAGCGGGCCCTGCTCGATCTGAACACGGAAAAAAGCAGGATCCGCACTATTCTCGAATCCCTGCCCAACGGGGTGATCGTGACCAATACCCAGGGCAGGGTGGTATTGATGAATCAAATGGCCAGACAGATCCTGGCCGGGGAGGAGAGCCCCATCGGCTGCGAGATCGGGGAGTGTCTGGAGGACGGCGAGCTGTGCGACCTGATCCGGAGCCAGTCCGTGGCGGCCCAGAGCGAGGGCAGCTCCTACGAGCTGCAGCTGGGCGATGACAGCTTTTATATGGTCCAGACCAATCCGGTCCTGGGGGAGGAGGGCGAGTGCCTGGGGGCTGTGATCGTTTTCGGCGACATCTCCGATCTCAAGGAGATGGATCGGCTGAAGTCCGAATTCGTGGCCAAGGTCTCCCACGAGCTTCGCTCTCCCCTGTCCACCATCCACGAGCAGATGGCCCTCGTGCTGCAGGATATGCTGGAGCACGAGCAGCCGGAAAAGGAGCAGCGCATCCTTTCCCGGGCCAAGGAGAAGACCAAGGGAATGCTCTCCCTGATCGAGGACCTTCTGGACCTCTCCCGTGTGGAGGCGGGGTCGGCCTTCAATGACGTGCAAAGAGTGGATATCCGTCAGACCCTTGAGTCCCAGGTGGATTTCTTCCAGGACCGGGCGGCGGAGAAGGAACAGGAGCTCACCCTGGAAGCCGCGGGCGAGGAATGGCCCATCGTGGAGGCCGACCCCAGGGCCATGGAAAGCGTCTTCGGCAACCTCATCGGCAATGCGGTGAAGTACACCCCTGAGGGGGGGCGTGTCGCGGTCCGGATCGGCCCGGTGGAGCAGGGCCGGGTCCGGGTGGAGGTCCAGGACGACGGGATAGGTATCAGCGAAAAGGAGCAATCCCGGATCTTTGAGCGCTTTTACCGGGTGAAGAACGGGCAGACCAGGAATATCAGCGGAACCGGTCTGGGGCTGCCCATCGTCAAGGGGATCCTGGACGACATGGGCGGGAGCATTTCCCTGAGCAGCCAGCACGGCCAGGGCAGCACCTTTTACGTTTGGCTGCCGGTGAGCGAAAGCTCGGTCCGGGAAGGAAACTAGCCCTGTCCTTTACCCACAAATAGAGAATAGAGGAAAAAGCAATCGTTTCGAGTTAATGTCAGATACTCACCACAGAGAACACAGAGAGCACAGAGGAAATGAAGAGAGATCCGTTTACGGAAAAAGTCATTGGCTGTGCGTTAGAAGCCCACCGTGCGTTGGGTCCGGGGTTGTTAGAGTCAACATATGGGGCAAGGCCCAATTGCTTACATATATGAAGCTAGCACAGATCAAGGCGGGGCTTCTGATCGATTTCAATATCCGAAGGCTCGCCGATGGCATCTAGCGTTTCAAGCTCTAATTTCTCTGTGGTCTCTGTGATCTCTGTGGTGAAAAAAGCCGTAAAGGAGAATACACGAAGGTTTCATCTTCTCAGGTTATGTATAATGGCAATAAATTGTTTGTGGGTAAAGGGCATAACTAGCCCAAGGAAAGCCTGTCCTCTTCCAGGGCGTCCTGCAGCCAGACCCTGCAGTAGCGGCAGAAGCGGTCCGTCTTGTGATCCACGTCGGACATTTTGCGGCAGTAGTGCATAAGGCAGGAGGAGTCCGGACAGTGTTTCAGGCCCAGGGTGTGCCCGAGCTCGTGCAGGGCTTCCTTGAGGCTGCGCTGCGTGGTGAGCCCGCTCTCTTGGACAAGGGACGGGGGGTTGGAATCGCTCAGGCGGTAGAGGGAGATGATTGCGGCGGTTCCCTTGAGCTGGGCTTCGCCGTAGACATGGGTCAGGATGGGAATATACAGGTCCCTCTCCGTGATGGCCAGAATCCGGCAGCCGGGATGCGGAAGCAAAGCCGCGAGCTTGTCCAGGATGGGCGTGGAGTGGTGCTGCTGGCGATGAGGGGAATAGGCGAAATCGATGTGCTGAAGCAGGGGAACGATCCGGGCGGGCAGGCCGAAATTCTGGGCCACTGCCTTGCGCACGGGCACTGTCACGGACGAGGGGATCCCCCCGATGGGGGAGATAATGATTTCCCGTTCCAAAGTCGCTAGGCCTTCTGGCGAAGATTATAGCGCTGGAGCTTCTTGTACAGGGTGGAGCGGTCGATGCCCAGGACCTTGGCGCTGCGGGAGATGTTCCAGTCGTTCTGTTTGAGCACGTGGAGGATATGGGCCTTTTCCATCTCCTGCAGGGAACCCTGGCCCAGCATCTCGGCTTCCCGGGAAATGGGCAGGTCCTCGGGCTGGATGTTCTTGCTCTTGCCCACCACCACGGCCCGTTCGATGGCATTCTCCAGCTCCCGGACGTTGCCCGGCCAGTCGTAGAGCATCATCAGATCCAGGGCCTGACGGCTTATGTGCTCGATTTCCTTGTTCGTTTCCTGCCGGAAGCGGCTCAGGAAATGCTCCGCCAGAAGGGGAATGTCCTCCTTGCGCTTGCGCAAAGGGGGCATCTCCAGGGGGATGACATTGAGGCGGTAGTAGAGGTCCTCCCGGAAGCCGCCTTCCCGCACAGTCCGGGCCAGATCCCTATTCGATGCGGCGATGACCCGGAAATCGGTTTTGATGGGCCGTGTCCCCCCCAATCGGGTGAAGGAGTGCTCCTCCAGGACCCGCAGCAGGTCGATCTGCATTCTGGGCCCTATCTCGCCCACTTCGTCCAGAAAGAGGGTTCCCGAGTTCGCCAGCTCCAGGCGGCCTTTCTTGCTCTGCTTGGCGTCGGTGAAGGCGCCCTGCTCGTACCCGAAGAGCTCGCTCTCCATGAGCTGTTCCGGAAGGGAGCCGCAGTTGACCGCCACAAAGGGCCCTTCGCAACGATGGCTCGTGGCGTGGATCGCCTTGGCGGCAAGCTCCTTTCCCGTCCCGGTTTCTCCGGCTATGAGCACCGTGGAATCAGTTGGCGCGATGTCCTCGATGAAGTTGAAGATTTCCTGCATGACCTCGGACTGGCCGAGCAGGCTTTCAAAACGGCTCCGCTCCTGCTTTTCCTGCCGGAGGTAGATGTTTTCCCGCTCGCGGGCCTTGTGGGAGATGATCTTCTCGATGAGGACGCTGAGCTCCTCCGGCTCGAAGGGCTTGAGCAGGTAGTCCTCCGCTCCCTCCTTCATGGCCTCCACGGCCGAGGGGACCGAGCCGTAGGCGGTGATCATGACCACCGCGGTGTCCGGATCCTCCTCCTTGATTCTGGAAAGCACCTGGATGCCGTTGATGTCCTCCAGCTTCAGATCCAGGAAGACGAGATCGAAGGGGATCTGGCTGATTCGCTCCAGACCCTCCTTTCCGGATCCCACGGCCTCGACGGTGTAATTGTCCCGCTCCAGCCATGCCTGCAGCGATTCCCGGAGTATGGGTTCGTCATCGATAACAAGGATACGCGTGTCCGGGTTCATAAGAGGAGAGGTCCCGTTGATCTGGATGGTTTACAAACTCGGCATGCTTGGTTGCGCCCGGGTTGGCCGGGAATGAAGGATGTATTAAGATGCAGGGTCCCGCATTTTTCTACCATGTTTGGCAGGTCCTGTCATTCGCTGTGGCGGGTGAATCGCGGACCGATTCCAGGGCGTAGCGGGCCCCCGCCTGGACAGAGGCCCGCCGGTGAGGGGATGTTCGGAATTGCCGCGGATCAGAGGAACTCCTGCACGCTTTGGACCACTTTTGTGCTGCAGTCCGGCCCCTTGGGGATGTAGTCCTCCGCTTCCATGCTCATGGCGTCGTACTGCGAGTAGGCCGTGTCCGCGATGTGGTCCGCCACCGCGGTGAGCATGATGACAGGTATATCCTGATAGCTGGGATCCTGCTTGATCTCCTTGCACATTTGAAAACCGTCCTTTTCCGGCATCATGACGTCGAGGACGATGACATCCGGGGGGTTGTCCCTGACCTTGGCCATCCCCTCCACACCGTCATAGGCCAGCTCCACGTCCACATCCAAAGCTTCCAGCTTGCTCTGGACCACGTCGCAGAAGTCCGGGTCGTCATCCACAACCAGGATCCGTTTTTTCTGGCTCATACATCTGCCTCCTTTGCGGTTCGAAGTGGAACCGGAATCCCGGGAAACCGGGCGGCTAGGCCCCGGGCCTGGGGTGAAGCCCGGCCCCCTCCACAAGCTCCGGCACCTTTTGCTCCCATTCGATGGCCATGATGTGGAATCCGCTCACCCCTTCCACTTCCTTGAGTCGCTGCATGGATTCGATGCAGATCTTGATTCCCTCTTCGGGCTGCTTTTCCTTGGGTTGATCCGCCATACGCTTGACCACGTCATCCGGCACGTCCATTCCGGGGACCTTGTTCTTCATGAACCGGGCCATGCCCGCGGATTTGAAGGGGGTCAGGCCGGCCAGGATGGCCACCTGTTCGTGCAGGCCGCGATCACGGATGCCTTTCATCCACTCCTCGAACTTGTCCAGGTTGTAGATGCACTGGGTCTGGATGAATTCCGCTCCCGCGGCAACCTTTTTGGCCAGTCTGGGCACGCGGATCTCGAAGGGATCGGCAAAGGGGTTGGCCGCGGCCCCGGTGAACATTTCCGGAGGCCTGTTGATGGTGTCCCCGCCGAGAAAGGTGCCTTCGTCCCGCATACGGCGGACTGTCTGGAGCAGCTGCATGGAATCCAGGTCGTGCACGTTCTGACCCTGGGCGCTGTCCCCGAAGCTTTGGTGATCCCCGGAAAGACAGAGAATATTGTGGATGTCGAAGCCTGCCGCGCCCAGGATGTCGCTTTGCAGGGCGATCCGGTTCCGGTCCCGGGTGACCATCTGCAGGACGGGTTCCAATCCCATCTGCTTGAGATGGATGCAGCAGGCCAGACTGCAGAGCCTGGTGACCGAGGTCTGGTTGTCCGTGACGTTGACCGCGTCCACATGGTCCTTGACGTATTCCGCCTTGCGGGTGATCTCCCCCAGATCGCTGCCCCGCGGAGGGCCGCATTCCGTGGTGACCGCGAAGTATCCGTCCGCGAGAACCTTTTCCAGTCGGCTCGGCGTCTTGACGCTCATGACTCGACATCCTCCCTGACGACGTTTCGGGGCCCCCCGTCCCGGTCCGTGGACCAGTCCTTGATCGGAGCCAGCACTTCGTAGGCCTCCAGTTGATTCAAGGATTTGAGCCGGTCGATGATCAGCTGCCAAGCGCAGTCCAGCTCGGGGTTGATTTCGCACTTGCCCTGAGTGGACCCTCCGCAGGGCCCGTTGAAGAGACGCTTGGCGCAGCGCGATACGGGACAGATCCCGCCGGTCTGGGCCAGGACGCACTGACCGCAGGCCTGGCAGCGTTCCGTCCAGTATCCCCTTTCCTCGGTTACTCCGATGAATTTGGTGTTCACCCCCGGATAGACCGGGGTTGCGTGGTATTTTTCCGCTGTGAATTGAATCCCGGCGCCGCAGGCCAGGGAGAGCACAGAGTCGTAGCGGTCGATGTCGTCCCGCAGCTCTTCCAGGTACTCCTGGTCGCACTGTCTCTCCAGGGTTCGTTCCTCGATCTGCTTCTGCTCTCCCTGCTGCATGAAGTGCATCCGCAGGGCGGAGGCCAATACCGCTACCTCCTTCTTGCCCCCCGCCTCGCAGACGGTGACGCACTCGTTGCATCCAAGGATGAGCACGGAGTGATCCCCGCGGATCTCTTCGATGATTTCCTGGATGGGCTTTTGTTCAGCGACGATCATGATTCTAGCTCCCTTGTTTCTCCGGCTCCGGGCATCCCCGTACTACGCTTGATCCGGAATTGGCCGATCTCCGGGCCCTTGTGGGGGCATCGCCCCTGTTCCATGCCAATCTATGGGGCAGAGAAGAGTGCGGCGCGAGGCATCCCCTGTCAGGCAGCGGAGGAGAGCCCGGGCTTTATCGGATTGGGGCCGAGCTCACGTATACGTTCGTCCATTTCCCTGGCGTACTGCGCGAATTGAGGGGCCTCGCCTGAAGAGAGATTGTACATCCGTACCCGGTCCCCTTCCATGCCGATGCTTTCCAGGATGGCCCTGGCCCGCTGCACCCGCTTCTTGGCCAGAAGGTTGCCGTGCAGGAAATGGCAGTCCCCCTCCAGGCAGCCCACGAGATAGACACCGTCCGCGCCCTTTTCCAGGGCGTGCAGGATGTGGATCACGTCCACCTTGCCCGTGCACGGCACCCGGATAACCTTGATATCCGGGGAATAATCCAGTCGCATGGAACCTGCCAGGTCCGCAGCGCTGTAGCCTCAGTAACTGCAACAGAAGGCGATGATGGTGGGTTGAAAAGGACTCATGGTATCCCTCCGCGCAATGTTTGCATGATCCCGTCCCGGAATCGAGCTCCGCTCCTCCGGATTGGGTTGCGTGTAGGATCAGGTTTCTTCAAGCAGGGCGTCGATTTCGGCCAGGATCTGCACGTCCTCGAACCAGTTGAGCTCAATTGCCCTGGCCGGACATTCCGCGGCGCAGATCCCGCAGCCCTGGCACTGGGCCGGATCGATCTCGCTGACGCCTTCCTCGTTGATCCGGGGCACGCCGTAGGGACAATTGCGCACGCAGACGAGACAGGCGGCGCAAAGCTCCTGGCTTACCCTGGCGGTCACCGCGGACAGGGTGAGGCTCTCCCTGGCGAGGATCGTGGCGGCCCGGGAGGCCGCTGCCTGGGCCTGGGATATGGATTCGGAGACAAGCTGCGGGCTGTGGGCCGTGCCGCAGACGAAAAGACCTTCCGTGGGCATATCCACGGGCCTGAGCTTGACGTGGGCCTCCAGGAAGTGGCCCTCCTCGTTGCGAGGCTGCTTGAGCACCGAGGCCAGCTCCTCGGTGTCCGCGGCGCGCATCCCCGCGCTCAGGGCCAGGAGGTCGGGCGCGAGCGAGATCTGGGTATCCAGAATGCGGTCCCGGAAGGTGAGACTCAGCTCGTTGTTCTCTCCGGTGTCCACTTGGGGCGGATCCTGGGGGTCGAAATGGTGAAACATCACCCCCAGATTGCGCGCGCGAGTATAGTAGTCCTCCAATACGCCGTAGGTCCTGATGTCCCGGTAGAGGATGTGTACATCCGTGTCCGGGCTCATCTCCTTGATGTGGATGGCGTTCTTGATGGCGGACTGGCAGCAGATGCGGGAGCAGTTGGGGTGCTCCTCGTTGCGCGATCCCACGCACTGGATCATGGCCACCTGGTTCCCTGTGTCCGGCTCCTGGCTCTCCAGTCGCCGGCCCAGCTCCAGCTGGGTCAGGACACGCTCGTCCCGGCCGTAGAGATATTCCCCAGGCTGGTATTCCGTTGCCCCGGTAGCCAGGATGGTCACGCCGTGCTCGATGGTGCGTCCGTACATTCCCGGGCCGACCATGAGCTCTGTCTTGAAGTTGCCCTTGAATCCGGTGAAGCTGACCACAACCGTGCGGGTGAAGACACTGACCAGGGGATGCGCTTGGATGCGCTCCGCCAGGTCCCGGACATAGGCCTGGATGTCCTCGCCTTGGATGGTTTTGGTGAGCTGGTTGGCCAGGCCGCCCAGCTCGGCCTCCTTTTCCACCAGGGTGGTCTCGAATCCCTGGTCCGCCAGGGACAGGGCCGCGTTCATTCCGGCCACACCGCCGCCGATGACCAGGGCCTTGGGCACCACGGGAATGGTTTTCTCCTGGAGCGGAGCCAGGCGGCGGGCCCGGCCCACGGCCATGCGGACCAGGGCCTTGGCCTTTTCCGTGGCCTGCCGGGGCGAGTCACCGTGGACCCAGGAATCGTGGTTGCGGATGTTGGCCATCTCGAAGAGGTACTTGTTCAGCCCGCAGCTCTCCAGGGTGTCCATGAAAATGGGCTCGTGGGTCTGCGGGGAGCAGGAGGCCACGACCACCCGGTTCAGCTCCTGCTCCAGGATGGCCTGCTTGATCCCGGATTGGGCGTCGTCGGAGCAGGTGAACAGGTTGGAGTCGGCGAAGGTCACGTTGTCCAGCCCGGCCGCGTATTCGGTGACCTCGGCCACGTCCACCACTCCCCCGATATTGATCCCGCAGTTGCAGACGAAGACCCCGATCCGGGGCTCCTCGCCGGAAACATCCTTTTGCGGGGGATATTCCGCGGTCTTGCTCAGGCTGTGCCTGGCCCGGGCCAGCTCGCGCGCCGCCCCGCTGGCGGCGGCGCTGCCTTCGCTGACAGAGGCGGGGATGTCCTTGGGCCCCTGGAAGACGCCGCTGACGTAGACCCCGGGCCGCGAAGTGCGGCAGGGGGAAAAGACCGGGCTCTTGGCGAAATGGTGCCGGTCCAGCTCCACGCCGAGGCGGCGCGCCGTCTCCATGGCGCTGTCCGAGGTCTCCAGCCCCACGGAGAGCACGACCATGTCGAAGACCTCTTCCCGCTTGACCCCGTATTCGTCCACGTACCCCAGCAGGAGCTCGTCGCTTCCAGGCCGGGGGAGCACGGTGTGGACCCGGCTCTTGATGAACCGGACTCCGAAGGTGTCCGCAGCCCGCTGGTAATAGCGCTCGTAGTCCTTGCCGAAGCTGCGGATGTCCATGTTGAATATGGCGCAGTCCAGCTCGTGCGCGGCATGCTCCTTGGCCACAACGGCCTCCTTGATGGCGTACATGCAGCACACAGCGGAGCAGTACCCGTTGCCGCACTGGTTCTGGTCCCGCGAGCCCACGCACTGCAGCCAGGCGATCCTGGTCGGCTCCCTCCCGTCGGAACGGGTCTGCAGGTGGCCCGCGCTGGGTCCGGTTGCGGACAGGATCCGCTCGAACTCCAGGCTGGTCACCACATTGGGGTGGCTGGAATAGTAGTAGAACTGGTCCAGACGACTGGGATCGAAGGTGTTGGCTCCGGGACAGAGAATGACCGATCCCACGTCGAGCTCCTTGGTCTGCCGGACTTGGCTGTGGTCCACGGCCTGGGCCAGGCAGGCGTCCACGCACTGATAGCACTCGCAGCAGTAGCCGCAGTTGAGGCAGCGCTCGGCTTCCCGGGCCCCGGTTTCCGGGTCGAAGCCCACCTCCACCTCCTTGAAGCTGCAGGTCCGTTCCTCAATGGACAGTTCCGGCATGGAGCAGCGCGGACAGGGCTCCACATCCGCGGGGATGGGCCGATATTCCGTGATTTCCGGCATCTCGCGCACCGGCCTGTCCGCCGCCAGGTCCTCGCCGTCCAGGTAGCGCCGGATGGATTCCGCCGCCTCCTTCCCGGCGGCAACAGCGCCGATGGCGATCCAGGGTCCGGTCTGCAGGTCACCGCCGGCGAAGACCCCTTCCGCGCCTGTGGCGAGGGTGGTGGGGTCCGCGCTCACCGTGCCCCTGCGGCCGAGCTCCAGGCCGGGAACATTTTCCAGCCCGGTGGGGTCCGGCTGCTGCCCGATGGCGGGGATGATCTGGTCCACCTCGAGCTCGAATTCGCTGTCCGCAATGGGTACCGGGCGCCTCCGTCCGGATTCGTCCGGCTCACCCAGCTCCATCCTCTGGCACTTGAGGCCGGTTACGCCGCTGCCGTTGGTGAGGATCTCCAGCGGAGCGGCCAGAAAGGTCATCTCGATACCCTCGGTTGCGGCGGCTTCGATCTCCTCCGGCAGGGCGGGCATCTCCTGCCGGGTCCTTCTGTAGATGATCCGCACCTTTTCCGCCCCGAGCCTGAGAGCGGAGCGCGCCGCATCCACGGCAACGTTGCCGCCGCCTATAACGGCCACCCTTTTGCCCACCCGCATGGAGTCGCTGGTGTTCATCCGCCGCAGGAATTCCACGCCCTGCATGACTCCGCTGGCCTCTTCGCCGCGCAGCCCCAGGTCCATCCCCTTGTGGGCCCCCAGGGCCAGATAGACCGCGGCATAGCCTTGATCGAAGAGGTCCCGCACGCCGAAGTCCCGGCCCAGGGCCTTGTTGGTGACGATCTCCGCGCCCAGATTGGTGATCACCTCAATCTCCCGGTCCAATACGTCTCGAGGCAGGCGGTGTTCCGGGATCCCCAGGCGCAGCATGCCCCCCGGACGGTCTCCCGCCTCGAAAATCGTGGCCCCGATGCCCTGTCGGCCCAGGTGATACGCCGCGGACAGGCCCGAGGGACCTGCGCCCACGATGGCCACCTTTTCCGGGCGAGGCGATGCTTCGGGGAAGGCCACTTCTCTGGCGTCGTACTGGTCCGCGGCCAGGCGCTT
>JAIPDU010000004.1 GCA_021737525.1 Desulfohalobiaceae bacterium
ACAGGACGAAGACGAGTTCCTCGACATAATCCTCCAGAACCTGGAAAAGGGCCTGTTGCTGCGGATTGAAGTTGGCCACCAGGCACCCCATGGCCATGGTGGCCAGGAGCTCGTCACAGTGAAGCATGTGGGCCAGACTGAAACAGAGGGACATGCTGCCCAAGGCGAAAACAACCACCGTGCCCTTGCTAAGGAGGGGAATTGACGCGGTCGTTCTGTTGAAGATCCATCCCGTGACACACCCGATGGCGATCCCCCCGGCGATCTCCCCCAGGGGCAGGAGAAAGGTGGAGACGATACCCAGTCCCTGCTGAGCCACCAAGAGCTCCGCTATGGAGACACCCACGCTGAAGATGATAATCCCCAGGGCGTCGTCCATGGCGGCCACTCCCAGGATGGAGGAGGAAACGTCACCGGCTGCCCGATACTCGTGGATCACCGCCAGGGTGGTGGCCGGATCCGTGGGTGAGGCGAAAGTGGCCAGTAGCAGGCTCATGGGCAGGGCATGGGCCACCCAGGCCGCAGGCAGATAGGCCGGAAAGAGCAGGGAGAGCCCGAAGAAGCCCGCCATGACCAGGGCCACGGCAAGCCCTGCCTCGAAGAAGGCCATGCTCACCACGGCCCGTCCCAGACGCCTCATTTTGGAGGCGAGGAGCGTTCCGCCCACGGAGAAGGTGATGAAGGCAAGGGCGATGTTGGTGAAGAAATCGGCCTGTTGGTGAAAGTCCGGAGGCACTAGGGGCAGGATGTTGAGCTTGAGGAAAATCCCCGCCAGGATGTAGCCGCTCACCTTGGGGAGAAGGAGCCTTTCTGCAGCCTCGCCGAAGAGAAAGCCCACCAGGAGAAGCAGAGCTATATTCAGGGTGGATTCCATACATCGTCCCGTTTGTTACCTCGGGCCGCCATTCGGTACGCCAGCCAGCCCGAGCGCAGCCATCGCTGTTGAAGCAAGGCCTTGCCTCTGATCTCCGGGCACCGCTCCCCTAGCACATGTCCCGGGCTTTGCCTAGTATCCGCCCGAACCGGGGAGGCCTTCGCTGAGCTCAGCCTTCAAAAAAATCGCGCCGTCCCCTGCTTGAGACAAGCTGGAGACGGCGCGCATCACCCCGGAAGGCATTCCGCCCAATAGCCGAAAAACCTCTAGGGCCCCATCACATAAAGGACCTGCTGCCCAGATAGATGTCCGCCTTGCTCTCTTCGGACTTGACCGTCACCACGGGGCAGGGCGCCTGGAGGATGACGTACTGGGCCAGGGAGCCCATAACGAACTTGCCCACCCTGGACTTCTTCTCCACGCCAATGACGATCTCGTCGATTTCGTTCTCCTCGGCGAAATCCACCAGGTCCTCTCCCCGCGACTTGTACTGGATCAAGAGGTGGGTCCGGCAGGTGATGCCCTCCCGGCTCAGCCTGTGCTCCACATCCCAGAGGCCGTTCTCCGCCTCTTCCACATTGGGGATGTCCTTCTCCGATCGCGTACGTTCCGCGGAGGTCACCACATGCAGTGAAGCGCCGAAGGCAACGGCGTGCTGCTTGGCCAGATTCAAGGCGTTTTCCGAAGCCTTGCTGCGGCTGTTATAGGCCACCATGATCTTCATGCCCTTCTCCTTTGGGCTTCATTCCCTTGCGCTCTCCGCGCCGTGCAGCCTTTTGACCTCCTCCCGATCCACGGAGCCGTCCTCCTTCCTGGGTAGGGAGGCAACAAATTCCACGTAGCGCGGCTTCTTGTATCCCGCGATACGCTCCGCGACAAAGTCGCCCAGCTCCTTGGGCGAAACGTCCGCTCCCTCCTCGAGCACGCAGATTGCCTTGATCCCCTCTCCGAAACGGGGATCGGGCACGCCGATGACCACTGCCTCTTTGACCCTGGGGTGCTCCAGAAGGGTCTTCTCCACTTCCACGGGAAAGACATTCTCCCCTCCGGACTTGATCAGCTCCTTTTCCGCCCTGCGCCCGGCGAAAAAGAGATAGCCCCGCTCGTCCAGGCGCCCCACATCTCCGGTGTGATGCCAGCCCTCCCGGAAGATGTTGTCGGTAATCTCGGGCTGATTCCAGTATTCCCGGAACACGAGGGGACCGCGGACCACGATCTCCCCCTTCTCACCAGTGGGGACCTCCCGGTCGTACTCGTCCACGATGGCGAGGTTGACCAGGGGAAACGGCCTTCCGGCGGATCCGGGATTGTCCCGGTTCGGGGCCATTGTTATCAAGCCGGAAGTCTCGGTCTGGCCGTACATGGAGTAGAAAACGCTTCCGGTTTTCCGCTCCAAGGCGGCAATGGTCTCCTGCTGATCGATCCCCACCACATGGCGCAGGGAAAGCACCTCCGGTGACACTCCCTCCAGCTCCTCGAGCAGACTGCCCAGCATGGGGGGGAACGTGCCCAGCAGGCTCACCCCTTCCTCCCGGGTGAGCCGGGCCGCCTCGCCGGCCTCGAAGCCGGGCAGGATCACGTTCCTGCCCCCGGAGACAAGCGCGGCCAGGGCCAGATTGATCCCCATGATGTGATACAGGGGGAGGAGATTCAGATAGGCGTCTCCAGAGTCCAGACCGAATTCGTTCGCCAGGAGCAGGGCATCGAGGAGGAGGTTCTGCTGGGTGAGCACCCCTCCGCGGGGTTTGCCCTGCACCGCCGCGGTATGAATGATCACATAGGGATCGTTCCAGTCCGCCTGGGGCTCGGAACAAGACCCGCCTGCCAGCAGCCCCTCGTAAGGTATCCCTTCCGCACCGACCTCGGAATCCAGGCCGAGAAGGGCCTTGATCGAGCTGTGCTTCTGGAGCAGGGATTTGGCGACATCCGCGTGATCCGCGTCAGCGGCGATGGCCGTCGGCGTGGTGTCCTCCAGGATGAAGTCCATCTCCTCCGGAGACAGCCTCCGGTTGATAAGGACGAGGATCAGGCCGATCCGGGCGGCAGCTCCGAAGAGAGTGAAAAAACGATAGGTATTTTGGCCAAGAACCGCCAAACGATCGCCGGGTTGGAAACCTTTGTCCCGAAGCCCGAGGCTCAGGGACTCGGTCTCCCGGAAGAGCTCCGCGTGGCTGAGCCCGCCGCCTACCCAGCTCAGGGCTTCGGCCTGGCCAAAGTGCCCGGCATTGCGTCGCAGCTGATCGAATAAGGTGTAACTCTGCAAAGAAGGCATGACCAAGCTCCTGGCAGCATGGTTTGATTCCTGTCCGCCCCGCCGCGCGGGCAGGGCGGACAGGAATCAGACCGCATTTTCCGGAAACGGGGCTATCAATCCCGGGGATAGGTGCCCTCGAAGGTCACCACTTTCGAAACCCCGTCCGCCTGGAAAGAGGCCCTGCCCCGCTTGACCTGGACAGGGACCTGGGATTTTGGGATCTTGCTCCACCACCGCTGCAAGGCCTCGGGCGCACTCCAGCCCTTCTCCTTCAATTTGAAGCCGCTGGCCACCTTGAGGCTCAGGATCGCCGAACGAACGGTGATCATGGTGGTGCTGCGGATATGGTCCGAGCCCTTGGCCGGGATCCAGTAATCGTCCTGGTTGTTCACTGTCTTCAAGGTGAACCCCTCAAAGGAAATGCTGTAGTTCAGATTGGAGATCTTGACCGGATAGGGGTTGGGATTGTCCACGCGGAAGAGGAAGCTCATGGGTAACGGTGCGCCGTGGTTCCCGGCCTGGCCCATGGTCGGCTCGATGCTTTTGGCGTAGTACCAGTACCCGTCGTATTGCGGCACCTGGAAGGAGGCGAGACTGACCTCCGGCTTTTGAAAGTTCGAGGCCGAGGGCTTCGTCTTCTTCATTCCCGCACAGGCGGACAGGATCAGAACCGCTGCGAGCAGCGGAATCAATGGAGCAATCGCTCGATATCGCATAGGGATCCTCCCTTGGATAGGGGCAATTTCCGGATGGAAATCGCCCCGCATTTCTTTTTCCCAAAAAGCACACCTTGTTCCCGTCCGGAAAAACCAGCTTTCCGGATGGGATCTAAGTGAGCCATCGCTTCTTGCGTTTATAGTGCTTGATGTTGCGGAAGCTTTTCCCGCCCTTGTCGCTCAGGCCGAGGTAGAAGTCCTTGATATCCTCGTTCTCCCACAGCTTGTCCGAATAATCGTCCATGACGATACGTCCGTTCTCCAGGATATAGGCATAGGAGGACACGGTCAGAGCCAGTTTGGCGTTTTGCTCCACAAGGAGGATGGTTATCTTCTCCTCTTCGTTCAGCTTATGGATAATGCTGAATATCTCCTGAATGAGCATCGGAGCCAGACCCATGGAGGGCTCGTCCAGCAAGAGCAGCTTGGGCTCGGTCATCAGGGCCCGGCCCACCACGAGCATCTGCTGCTCCCCGCCGCTGATGAATCCGGCTGTTTCCCCGCGCTTGTCGTAGAGTCTGGGAAAATAGTGGTACACCAGGTCCAGCCCGTCCTTGACCGAGCCGCTTTTACGCAGGTGCGCCCCGACCTTGAGGTTGTCCTCCACGCTCAGATGCTCGAAGACCTTGCGGCCCTCGATGACCTGGATAATGCCCTGCTTGGCGATATCCGCGGCATGGGAGTTGTGGATCCGCCGGCCTTCGTACTCGATTGAGCCGTCCGTGACCTTGCCGTCTTCCGTGGCCAAAAGCCCGGACACCGCTTTCAGGGTGGTGCTCTTGCCCGCGCCGTTGGCTCCCAGCAGGGCCACGACCCTGCCCCGCTGCACGGATACGGAAACCCCTTTCAGGGCCAGGATCACCTCGTGGTAGCGCACCTCGATGTTCTGTATATTCAGGATGGATCCGTTCTGGTCCAACGCGCTCCTCCTTATGGTTTCTCTCCTGGCTTTTCAGGCGGCTAGTAGCCCAGCCACTCGTCTGCCCACTTCTTGGGCCAGCGCTTCTTCAGGTCCACCACCTCGACTGTGTCGAAGCTGCCGTCCTTCCACTCCTGGACCCGGACCTTGCCCGTGGGCCGGTGATCCTCGGAGGAAAAGGACACAGGCGCGGCACCCAGGCCGATCTCGTATCCATCCATGCTCTCGAAGCCTTCCTTGAGGATGGTCTCCCCGGTGATCTCTCCGGCCTCGTCAGCCCGCTTCAGGGCCTCCCAGAGGATCAGGGCGTTGGCCCAGGCCTGGACCGTGGGCTTGAACCGTTCCTCCAGAGGTGTGCCGGGGTGATACTCCTTGGCCGCATTCTCCAGCATGTCCATGTTTTTGAAGTCCTGGCCGAATTCCGCGCAGGGAGCGGCGCCCATGACCCCTTCCGCGGCCTTGCCTGCCAGCCGGTGGAGGTTGTCGTTGAAAGCCCAGATGTTCAGGATCCAGGTCGCGTCCAGGTCCAGGGCCTTGGCGTCCTTGACAGTCGCTGCCGCGGACATGGAGGTGTTCCCGTGCCAGACCACGTCCGGATCGAACTTCTTCATGGCCATGATCTGGCTCTTGGTATCCAGGGCAGTCAGGGAAACGTCCTGGTCCGGGCCGATCTTGAATCCCAGGATCCTGGCCTGATCCTTGAGGGCCTCGATGGGGGCGGAGCAATAGGGGGAGGCGAACATGTAGAAGCAGCCCAGCCGGGGTTTTCGCTCCCCGTAGTCCGGATGCTTTGGCCATTTCTTGTCGTACCAGGCAGTCAGGGCCGCCCTGGCCGCAGTGGAGTAGTCCGCCATGGCGAAGACGTTGTAGCGCGAATCCTTGGGATCCGTCAGATGGGCCGAGTAGGAAGCGGAGATGTAGGGAATCTGGTCCTCCATCACCGTGGTGGACAGGGCCTCGGTGTCAGCCGTGCCCCAGCCCATGACCGCGACCACGCCCATGCGCTTGAGCATGCTGTACTTGGTCTGGGCCTCGGGAACGCGGTAGCCGTAGTCAAACCAGGTATAGTCGATCGTCTTCCCGTTGACCCCGCCGTGGTCGTTGATCCAGTTGATGGCGTCCACCATGCCCGTGGCATAGTCCTTGCCCACATCCGAGGTGGCCCCGGAGGTGTCCATGATGCCGCCGATCTTGATCTCCTCCGCCTGCACCGTGGATGCGGCAAGACACAGGGCCAGGCCCGCGAAAAAAGTCGTCAAAACGGATAGCCATTTGGTGCGCATAACCCCCCTCCCTTGTTACACATTGCTGTTGTCGTTTCCTCTCCTTGGAAAAAGTGATCTCTCGTCCGGTATCACCCCCTTTGGTCTTGGTCTTTCCTGACCAAGTCTTTACCCGGCTCCCCCGGGATAGAGCCTTCGCGCCTAGTATTGCCATTATACATAACCCGAGAAGATGAAACCTTCGTGTATTCTCCTTTACGGTTTTTTCACCATAGAGAACACAGAGACCACAGAGAACTTAGAGCTTGAAACGCTGGATGCCATCGGCGAGCCTTCGGACATTGAAATTGATCAGAAGTTCCGTTCTTCTGTGCTCTCTGTGTTCTCTGTGGTGAGTATCTGACATTAACTCGAAACGATTGCTTTTTCCTCTATTCTCTATTTGTGGGTAAAGTGCAGGCCTAGTAGGAGAAAGGCCAGAGATTGAAGTAGTTCTTGATCTGCCACCAGCGGTAGGCCAGACCGTGGGGCTCGAAATTGAGAAATGCGCAGATGATCAGCCCGAAGAAGGCGGTCTTGAGAAAGGTAAAGCTCATAAGCACGTTGGGCCAGTAGTCCGCCAGGGGAAGGACCCCCATCTGCAGGAATTCGCCCACCAGGACCCAGAAGGCCGCACCCAAGATGGCCCCGTGGATGGAGCCGATCCCTCCGATGAGGATCACCCCCACGAGCTTCAGGGAGAGGAACCAGGGAAAGTGCTCCGGGCTCATGGCGCTGGTGTTGCTGACCCAGAAGGCCCCGGCCACACCGGCCATGGCCCCGGCCACGAAAAAGGCCAGGAGTTTGTGATAGAACACGTTGATCCCCATGGTGGATGCCGCGACGTCGTTGTCCCGGATGGCCATCCAGGCCCGGCCCCGCTTGGTCCGCAACAGGTTGGCGGTGACCATGACCATGAGGATGAGCAGCACCGCCATGAGCAGATAGGGCTTGACATCCCCGCTCATGGTCCAGGGGCCGATCTTGGCCGCATCGGAGGGGATCTTGATGGACTGGGCCCTGCCCCCGATCTTGCTCACATACTGGGTCAGGATGAGATCCACGGTGATGAACTGGGCGGCGATGGTGGTCAGGATGAAGTAGAACCCTTTGACCCGGATGGTGGGGAGGCCGAATATCACGCTCCAGATGCCGGCGAAGAGCCCGGCGACCACGATGCTCAGGGGATAGGCCAACCCCAGGTCCACGAGGACCTCGGGCCAGGGGAAGTGCAGCACGAGCATGGTGGAGGTGTAGGCCCCCACGGCTATGAAGGCCCCATGACCCAGGGTGATCAGCTCCGTGTACCCGATGAGCAGCTGCACGCCCAGGGCGCCCATGGCGGTGTATCCGATAATGGTGCAGACCCCTACCCAGTACCCCGGGAGAAGCAAAGGCACGCCCAGGAGCACAATGCCCAACAGAAGCAGCATCTTGAGCTTGATCACCGGCGTCTGCCACCAGCCCTGATCCTTGGCGTAGCTTTGGTGGTAGTGCCCGCAAGGCAGCCAGACTCGGGACATATGTACCTCCCCCGCAAATGTTGCTTATTCCGAAAAAGAGGGATTCTGCTCCGGTGTCAGACCCGTTCGATACGCACCCAGCCCCAGAGGCCGTGGGGTCTGAACATCATAAAGATAACCAGAAAGATGAAGGGCACAATGGTCTTGATCCCTCCGGGCACGATTTGGGTGAGATAGGTGCCGGTCATGTTCTCCAGGATGCCGATGACGATACCGCCGACAATGGCCCCGGGGATGGAGTTGAGCCCTCCGAAGATCACCGCGGGCAGGACCACGAGCCCCAGGTGAGCAATATTGATGTTCAGGCCGTTGATGTTGGCCAGCAGGGCCCCGCCGATCCCCGCGGTAATGAAGGCGATGGACCAGGACGCGGCGTACACGAAGCGAACGCTGACCCCCAGGGACAGGGCCGCGGTCTCGTCGTCGGCAGTGGCCTGCATGGAAAGCCCCCAGCGAGTGTACTTGAAAAAGGCCACCAGGGCGATGAGCAGCCCGATGACCACCAGAAAGGACCAGAAAAAGACCGGAGTAATGCTCAGCATGCCCACGTGAATGGACTCTTGGGGAAACACCGGCGGATGAAAGGTCTTGGTGCTCGGGCCCCAGATGAACATGGCGGTGCCGCGGAAAAAGAAGGACAACCCCACAGTGACCATGATGACCGAGAGCAGGGGCTGACCGATGAGCCGATCCAGAAAGATCCGCTCGGTAAGGATGCCCAGGATGATGCCGATAATGATGGTCAGAAAAACGCACACGACGAAGGGAATCCCGGTGCTATAAAGCCACCAGGAGACATAGGCCCCGATCAGGGTCAGCTCGCCCATGGCCAGATTGAGCACACCGGAGCACTTGTAGATGACCACCCAGCCCAGGGCGATCAGGGCGTAGATCCCTCCGACCATAATGCCGGTCACCAGAGTCATGAGGAAGAGTTCCATGCAGCGACTCCTTTAGGCTTCGGTGCTCCGGATCAAAAGATCCGTCTTGATGTGCTGCTCCCTGCCGTCCTCGTAGGCGATGGTCAAATCCAGGTGGGCTGTGTCCGTATCAGAGTAGATCGCGTCCACCAGATCCTTGTAGCGCTTGGCCACCACCGGGCGCTTGAGCTTGTTGGTCCGGGTCAGCTCCTCGTCGTCCGCGTCGAAGACCTTGAATAGATTGGCGAACTTGCGGATGCGCGCCGGCTCAGGCAAATCCTTGTTCACCCGTTCCACCTGCTTCTGGATCAGATCGTAGACCTGCGTCTTCTGGGACAGCTCGCGGTAGCTGGTGTAATTGATCTTCTTCTCGTCCGCCCATTTGCCGGTCACGGAGTAGTCAATGCAGATCACCGCGGCCAGATAGTCCCGTTGATCCCCGATAACCCAGGCATCCTGGATAAAGGGGCTGAACTTGAGGCGGGTCTCCAGGTACTGCGGGGCGAAGGGGCGGCCGTCGCTAAGGGTGATGACATCCTTGGAGCGGTCAAAGACCACCAAATGGCCGTCCTCGTCGATGAAGCCGCGATCCCCGGTGTAGAGCCAGCCGTCCTTCTTGGTCTTTTCTGTCTCCTCCTCGTTCTTGTAGTAGCCCAGAAACACGGAAGGGCTCCGGTTGAGGATCTCCCCGTCCTCGGCGATATCCACCTCGGTCTCCGGGATGGGCTTGCCCACTGTATCGAACTTGATGTCACCGTCCCTGTGCACAATAGAGATGCCGGCGATCTCGGTCTGCCCGAAGATTTGCTTCAGGTTGACCCCCAGGGCGTGAAAGAAGCGGAAATGGTCCGGCCCCAGGGCGGCGCCGCCGGTATAGCAGCGCCTGAGTCTGGACATCCCCAGATGGTCCTTGAGCTTCTTCTGCAGGGTGATATAGGCCAGACCGTTAATCAGCTTGAGATACCAGGGTGGAGTTGTTTTCTGGAACTTGTGCTCCGCCATGCGGTAGCCGATGCTCGTGCCGAATTCGTAGAACTTGCGCTTGATCCAGGGCGCGTCCATGTACTTGACCTGGACCCTGCGGGTCATGCCCTCGTAGAGCCTGGGCGGGGCGAACATCACATGGGGGCCGATCTCGCGGATGTTCTCCATCACCGTGTCCTGCTCCTCGGGGAAATTGATGGCGTATCCCACCTGCAGGCCGCAGGATATGGACATCATCTGCTCCCCGATCCAGGCGAAGGGGAGGTAGGAGACGAAATCGTCCGTCTCGTAGCAGGGATCCACCGCCATGAGGTTCCTGCCCATGGTGAGCATGTTCCAGTGGCTGAGCAGCACCCCCTTGGGCCGCCCGGTGGTGCCGGAGGTGTAGAACTGCAGACAGACATGGTCCCCGTGTCCCTGGTTGATCAGTCTCTCGAATCTGTCCGGGTCCTCGTTGTCCAGCTCCCGGCCCAGCTCCTGCAGCCTGCGGATGCTCATCAGGTCCTCGCGGGTATAGTCCCGCATGCCCTTGGGGTCGTCCCAGAAAATCATCTCCAGCTTGGGGCAGCCATCCTTGATCTCCAGGGCCTTGTCCACCTCTTCCTGGGTTTCGGCGAAGAAGAACTTGGCGTCGGAATGGTCCACGATGTACTGGACCTCGTCGTGCAGGGATTCCTGAAAGAGCCAGGCGCATACGCCCCCGGCGCACATGGATCCGATCTCGGCCCACAGACCTTCCGGTCGGTTGGCCCCCATGAGGGCGACCCGATCTTCCCGCTGCAGCCCCATGCGCACCAACCCCAGACAGATCTGCTTCACGTTCTCGTAGTAGTCCTCCCAGGTAAAGGGCCGCCAGATCCCGAATTCCTTCTCCCGCATGGCGACCTTGTTCTTCCCGTATTCCCGGCACCGCTGCAGGAAAAGCTTGGGAATGGTGAGCTCCTTGGATATCGCCTCCGTGCCTGTCTGCGCAGCCGTCTCTGTCCGGGGCTCACTTCCGTGTGGCATATATGTCCTCCTCGCCCAGATACGCCTTGATCACCTCAGGATCCTGCTGTACTTCCGCAGGGGTGCCCTCCGTGATCTGCCTGCCGAAGCTCATGACGTAGACCCGGTCGGATATGTCCATGACCACGCCCATGTCGTGTTCTACCAGGATGCACGTGACCCGCCAGCGCTCCTCCTGGTTCACGTCCATGATGAAGCGGACCATGTCCTCCACTTCCTCCAGGTTGAGGCCGGCCAAAGGCTCGTCCAGGATGAGCAGCTCCGGGTCCATGGCCAGGGCGCGTCCCAGCTCCACCCGCTTCTGCTCTCCATAGGGGAGCATGCCCACGGTTTTGTCCCGGATGTGCTGGATCTCCAGCAGATCGATGATCTCCTCCTCGATGATCCGCCGTGTCTCGATCTCCTCCCTCTTGGCCTTGCCCAGGAAGAAGGATCCGCTCAGGACCCCGGAGCGGAGGTAGATGTGGCGTCCCAGGCGGATATTGTCCATGACGCTCATGCCGCCGAAGAGCTCGATCTTCTGGAAGGTCCTGGAGATTCCCAGATTGGCCCGGTGATAGGGTCTCAAGTGGTTGATCCGGCTGCCCTTGAAATAGATGTCTCCCTGCTGAGGCCTGTACAGCCCGTTGATGCAGTTCATCATCACCGTTTTCCCAGCCCCGTTGGGCCCGATGATGGAATAGATCTCCCCTTTGCGGACTGTCAGATCGATGTTGGACAGGGCGGCGAGGCGTCCGAATTGCATATGCACGTCCTTCAGCTGGAGAAGGGGGGTACTCTGTGACGAGCCGCTTGTCTGCAGCATGAGGTCGCTCCCTGAAATTGGTTTTGATAAAAAAACCTTGTTTACAACTCGAAAGAACGGATCAAGTGCATGAGCAAGAGATAGACTAAACCTTTACCCTCCTCAATTTGGAAAGGCCGAAACGATCCCCTGCCCCGCCTGGAGGCCTCGTTTGCCTGAAATGATAAGGCTGGATGGGAAGACGCGCAGAGTTTGCAAGGATATCCTGAATGGAAAAGGAAAGCTTATTTGCCTATTGGGCTGGTGCATGAAAACATCCATTGGAAGGTGTCGATAGAATGCATGTATTTGAAGCTTATGGTAAGACTAGCGAACCATATGGGGGCTGTCAATATGTTTTTTCTCTTTCCAAAACGATTTCAGCCCGATACCACTTTGACCTCCTCAGAAGACGGCTCGAATCGCGGCTTTTGTCCCGCTAGAGCCGCCCAGGCGGACATGGGCAATGGGATGTTCGGATGCCGGACCAGCCCAGTTTGGAGCCATGGGAAAAGGACCTTCGGTGGAATCCCTGAACAATGGCCTGTCCCGAGCTTTACCCATCCTGCGGGGGCTCACCTTGCTTCCCTTCGGAGCCGCTTCAGCTCCCGCAGCATCTCCCGCAGGTTCTTCTGCTGCTGCCAGCGGCCGCGCTCGAAGACGCCGTAGTCCGCTCCCATCATGGCCGAGGCGAAGCGGACGGAGTTGGCGTAGAAGAGCCACTGCTCCAGCCACATGAGCTCCAGGGGCTCATCCGCGATGCTGCCGTCATTGCCCGGACCCTGGGCCAGGCCCTCGGCCCAGGCCGCCTCCAGGACCTTGGTGGCCTCCCGGGTCATTTGATTGCTCGTTTCCACCGCCCGATCCAGCTTCTCGAAGTGTCCCCGGGTCCACTGCGTGCTGTGACAGGCGGAACAGACCGCCTGCAAGCGCCCCCGCCTCTTCTCCTGCTCTTCTTTGGAAATGAGGTACTTGGAGGCGGGCTCTCCGCTCAGCTCCGTGGGCAGGGGCAGGCCGGCCTTATTCTCAATGACCGATGTGTCGGCGGATTGGGGTTGCGGATGGGCGTAGGGCAGCCCGAAGATGCGCTCGGACAGGCGGTCGTTCATTTGATGGGTCCGCTCGGCGATGACCTTGCCCTGCGGACTGGTCAACAGGCTCGCATGGCAGCTGGCGCAGGTGGGCGCGGCGAAGTCCTCTCCAGGTGTCCAGGGGACCTCCTCCATGGCCCATTCCGATCCCAGGGAGGCCTGGATATTGCCGTGCTTGCTGACCCGGTAGACCTTGTATGCGGGCACGTCCGGGCCCTTGTGGCATTTGGAGCAGGTGTGGGGCTGTCTGGCCATCTCGATGGCAAAGCGGTGCCTGGTGTGGCAGGAGGAGCAGGACCCCTTGCTCCCGTCGGGGTTGATCCGCCCCACCGCCTGGTTGGGCCATCCGGTGTAAACCGGCAGCTCCTGCGGACCCAGCTTGGTGGAGCGCTCCTTTGTGCCTTCATACTCTACCCTGGTTCCGTGACAGGCCAGGCAGGAATCCTGGTTGGACAGCCGGTCCGGGGCCCGCTCCTGTACAGTCCCCTGTTCGGGATCCACGCTGGGCACGCCGTTGATCGCAGTGATGAGCTGCTGATAGAGCTTGTTGTCCATCAGGTTGCCGTGGGCCTGGCTCATCTTGTTCCGGCTGAACTGCTCCCGCTCCTCGGGGTGACAGACCGCGCAGTCCTTTGGCGTGACCACCGCGTGCACCTTCTTGCCGTTGTGGGCAAAGGTGTCAGGGTGCTCCCCGGGATTCAGGGTATGGCACTCAGCGCAGCCCACAGTGGAATCCGCGAGATCCTCCGGGACGCTCTCCGCGGATATGCGCCGCTTCATCTCCTCCTTTTCCAGGGCCTCTTCCGAAGTGACCCTTGCATGGCGGCTCGCCCGCCAGTCGGAGACAATGCCGGGATGGAGGCTCTTATGGCAGCCCAGGCAGTACTGCGTGGCCTGGCTCGGCTCGGCGGCGAGAGCGGGACCTGGAAGGAAGGGAAATACAAGAAGTGCCAGCAGGAAAACCGTTGCGGCGCGCGGGAAGGTGACCAAGGTACTGGGCATTGCCGGGCTCCTTGTTGCGGATGGGTAAGAATCCGGACAGGTTGGAGCCTAGCACGGCAGGCGGTCTGAAACAATACCACACCCCGAAGGACCCAGGATAAATTCTCATGTGATTAAACCGCCAAGACACCAAGAACGCCAAGGAAGACGTTTTCCTTTGCCGGGCCGCGGCAAAGGAAAAGGCTTGGCCTTAAATACTCATCTTCGACAGTGAAGGCATTCTTTGCTTTGCGGGCGTTCCCGCAAAGCAAAATATCTTCCCTTGGCGGCATCCTTGGCGACCTTGCCTGCCCTGTGAAACGCCGGCTCGGCCGGCCCTGCGAAGCAGGATTTCACCAGGGGCCTCTTGGCGGTGAAAAATGCCCAGGGGCCCGCCATTTAATGTCCGACATCCGGGATTCCGCCCCACTGACCCACCGACTCACTGACTTACTGACGCACTGACTTACTGACTCACTGACGCACTGACTTACCGACTCACTGATTCACCGACGCACTGACAAACCGACTCACCGACTCACCGAAAATCGATCCCGCAGGCTGTCCAGCCCGGAATAGACCACCGGGACCACGATCATGGTCAGGAAGGTCCCCACCAGAAGGCCCGTCCCGGCCACGATGGCCAGGGGGGAGAGGCGCTCCAGCCCCACCGCCGTCTCGAAGGCGAGCGGGGAGAGCCCAACGACTGTCGAGAGCATGGTCATGAAGATGGGCCGCAGGCGCAGGGAAACGGAGCGCTCAATGGCGCTGTCCCGGTCATAGCCCTCGCTGCGGGCCTGGAGGATGAAGTCCAGGAGCAGGACGCTATTGTTGATGATAATACCGGCCAGGAAGATCATCCCCATGTTTCCGGGCATGGACATGGGCTTGTCGAAGATGAGCAGGCCCCACAATGAGCCCGCCACCGCCAGGGGAATGGCCGCCATGATGGTCAGGGGATGGCGGAAGGAGCGGAACATGGCCAAAAGCAGGAGATAGAGCAGGACGATCCCGATGACCAGGGAGCGCCGCAGCCTGGTCTTGGTTTGCTTCATGTCCTTCATGGTCCCGGCGAACTCCAGGCTGTACCCCCCGGGAATCTCCATGCCCTCCAGGCGCTTCTTGGCCTTTGCTGTCACATGGGCGATGGTCATTCCGGTGTTCTCCCCGGTGATGTCCACGGTGGAACGCAGGTCTTCCCGGGTGATGAAGGGCTGCTCCCGCCTTGATTCGATCTCCGCCAGGCTCCTCAGGGGCACGGGGCCGAAATCCGAGCCCACGTAGACCTGGGCCAGGTCGCCCGGACCCTGCATATCCTTTTCCCCGTACTGGACCCGAAGGGGGATGTCCAGATAGTCGGAAAGCCGCATCCGGCTCGCGGGAACACCGCGCACCGCAACCTGCAGCTGTTCCGAGACCTCCTTGGGCGAGGTCCCGTACGTCCGGGCCAGGGCCGGATCCACGCGCACCACCTCTTCCCGCTCGTCGAAGTGCCAGCTCCTGCGCGCGTCCACCAGGCCGGGAGTTCCCTCCAGCCGGTCCAGGGCCCGGTCCGCCAGCCGATCCAGGATCTCGGGGTCCGGGCCGCTGATAATCACGTCCAGCGGGGCCTTGGTCGTGGCCATGGGCGTGGCCCCGAACTCGCTGACCCGGAAGCTCTTGATCCCGGGCACCCGCCGCAGCCGCTCGCGCCACTCCTGCTGGATGTCCCAGATGGAGGCCTCGCGCCGGGTCCGGTCCACCAGATGCACCGTGATCAGCGCGGACTGGGCCGTGGATCCGCCCGCGCCGAACCCGATGGCCCCGGGCTCGGAGCCCACTACCGAGGAGACCGTCTTGACCCCGGGCTGCTCGGAGATGATCCCCTCCACCCGGTCCAGCGCCGTCTCCATGCGCTCGAGGGAATCCGTGGCCGGCAGATCGAAGGACACATTGACGATGCCCGTATCCATGGGCGGCATGAGCTCACCCCCGATGAGCGGCGGCACCACGCGCACGCTCACCACGAACAGGGCCGCCGCCAGCAGCAGGGTCACAACGCGCCAGCCAAGGGCCGCCCGCAGCAGGAAGAGGTAGAAGCGCCGCACCCACTCCAGGGCCCGGTCCGCGAACGCCGCAGCGCGCTCCAGGAGGTTTTGGGCGCGTCCGCCACGGGTGAGGACCTTTGAGGCCACGAGCGGCACCAGGGTCAGGGACACGAGGAGAGAGGCAATAAGCGTGGTGGAGATGGTGAAGCTGAGCCTGCCGATGGTGCGCTGGGCGTAGCCGCCGATAAAGATGATGGGGATGAGCACGGCCACGGTGGTCATGGTCCCCGCGGTGTTGGCCAGGGCGATCTCCCGGGTGCCGCTTTTGGCCGATTCCTCGGGATCGCCGCCCCTGTCCCCGAAATGGCGGTAGATGTTCTCCAGGACCACCACGGAGGAGTCCACCACCAGGCCCGTGGCCACGATCAGTCCGGTCAGGGTGATCATGTTCAGGGTGTAGGGAGTGAACCAGAGCACCGCTATGGAGAAGAGAAAGGACAGGGGCAGGCTCACTCCGGCGACCAGGGCCGCGCGGGTGTCCGCCAGGAAGAGGAAGATGACCGCCACGGTGAGCAGGACCGCCTGCGCGATGGAACGGACCATCCCCTGCATGTTCACGTCGATCAGGGGCTGCTGGTCCTGGGTGATTTCAAGGGATATGTCCGGGTAATCCGCCTCCAGGCGGGGAAGATGGGACTTGACCCGCTCGATGGTCTCCACCGTGGCCCCGCCCTCCTCGCGGATGATGCCCAGGGCGACGGCCTCCTTGGTATTGCCGTGGTACAGGGAGCGCGGCTCCTGTTCCGCGAGCTCCACCCGGGCTACGTCCTTTACCCGGAGGAGGCCCTTATCCGACCTGCGCAGGGGAAGCTCGCGGATCCCGCTCAGGTCGGCGAACTCGCCCCCCACGCGCACCAGGTATTCGCTGTCCCGGGTGTAGATGTTCCCCGCGGGCGCGGAGATGTTCTGCCGGGCCAGCGCGGCGATCACCTCTCCCGGGCCCATCCCGTGGGCGGCGAGCTTGTCCCGGCTCACCCGCACCCGGACCTCGGGCCTGTGCCCGCCGAAAACGTCCACATCCGCCACCCCGTCCAGGCGCAGGAGACGGTCCCGTATCTGGTTCTCCGCGAGCAGGCGGATATCCGCGAGATCCTTGACCCCCTGGTCCTTGGGGGAAAGGGCCAGGGTGAGCAGGGGCCTGGAGGTGGATTCGCTGAGGCGGTAGATGCTCGGGGCCTTGGCCCCCTCTGGGAGCTGGGCCTGGATGCGGGCGATGGCGTTGCCCACGTCCACGATGGCCTGGCCCGGATCCTTGCTGTAGGCGAACTCCGCAGTCACCGAGGAGACCTGGTCCCGGCTGGTGCTGCGGATGTTCTCCAGGCCGCTCAGGGTATTCAGCTCCTTCTCCACGATCTCGGTGATCTTGTCCTGGATATCCCCCGCGCTCGCTCCGGGCTGCTCGGTGATGACCACCACCCGCGGGGGCGAGGTGTCCGGGAAGAGATCCACCGGCGTGCGCACGAACCCGATCAGGCCCAGGGCCGCAACCGCCAGGACCAGGGCCACCACGGTATAGGGATGCCGCAGGGAAAAACCCGCCGGATTCATCGCACCGCCTCCACCTTTTCCCCGGAGGACAGGCGGGCCCAGCCCAGAAAGGTGTTCTCCACCACGCTCACCCCCGGATCGATGCCCGAGACAGCGGCGCGGTCACCGTTAGAGCCGAGCACCTCGACCGCACGGGGCTCCAGGCGCCCCTGCTCCACGGCGAAGACATGTTTTTGTCCCTCCGGCGAGGGGATCAGGCTGGATCGCGGCACCAGGGTCGCGTCGCGCAGAGTGTCCAGGACCACCGAGAGGGGCACGTACGCCCCGGGTTCCAGGCCCTGCCCGGCGCCGTTCCGCAGCCGGACCTCGGCCCGCATCATCCGGGCCTTGTTCAGGGAGGGGTGCATCAGGCTGATGGGCGCGCTCCGCTTGTGCCCGTCCACGCTGAAGGTGGCGTTCTGTCCCTGGCTGACGCGGGACAAGTCCTTCTGGGGCACGTCGAAGGCGAGCTTGAGGCGATCCGTTGTCTGGACCCTGACAAGTGTCCGGGAGGGAGAAGCCATGTCTCCGGGATCGACCCGGCGCTCGGCCACCACCCCGGAGAAGGGGCTCTTCAGGGTGTAGTACCCCAACTGGGACTCCACTGCCTCCTTCTGCTGTTCAAGGGACCGTATCCTGCTCTGGATAGCCTTGGACTTCTCCCGCGCGCTCTCCAGATTGCCCCGGACCTCGGCCGCCTTCTGAGCGGTGTTCTCCGCCTCGGAGGGAGAAAGGGAGCCCTTATCCGCCAGGCTCCTGGCCCGCTCGCGCTCCGCCTGCCAGAACCTCCAGGACTCCTCCAGGGCCCGGATCGTGGCCCGGTTTCCCGAGAGCTCGGCCCGGGCCTCGCTGATGCGGGCCTTGACCTCCTGCAGGCGGTGCCTCGTCTCAGCGGAATCCAGGCGGAGGAGCACATCCCCCTGGCTCACCGCGTCCCCCTCGTCCACGCAGACCTCCTCCACCTC
Source organism: Desulfohalobiaceae bacterium (assembly GCA_021737525.1). Lineage (GTDB taxonomy): Bacteria > Desulfobacterota > Desulfovibrionia > Desulfovibrionales > Desulfothermaceae > JAIPDU01. The sequence goes on from JAIPDU010000004.1 coordinate 17,896, forward strand.
CGCCTGGACCCGGGGCGCGACGTCCGCCTCCTTGTCCGGCTCCACAACCGCGAGGTAATCCCGCGTGAGCCGCAGATCGCCCTTCTCGGCCTCGGTCACTGTCACCGGCCTGGGATCGCCGCCGTACTTCGGGGCGTTGGCGAGCTCCTGCCGCTTGTTCTGCACCAGAAGGAAGGCCCCGATGATGAGGGCTACAAGCGCAAGCATGGGGAGACCGAGGCGCACAAAGCGTCGCATGGACAAGCTCCTTCTTCCGGGATCAGGAAAAGCCCTGTTCCCTGTGCTTGGAGGCGATGGAATCCGCCATGCCCTCCAGGGCCTTCAGGGTTTCCTTATCCGGCATGCCCTTGCAAAAGACGGGATCCAGAATCTCCGCCTTGATGTTGGAGAGCATGCCGGTCAGGGTCTGCACGGTCTTCCCGCCCCAGCCGTAGGAGCCGATGATGGAGAGGAAGGCGGGCCTGGGGCGCAGGGCGTTGGCCAGGAAGGCACAGTTCGCGGCATAGGGATGGGGGCCGGCGTGGATCGTGGGCGTGCCCAGAACCACGGTGCCGGCATCCACGAGCGTGGTGGCCAGCTTGCCGATATCGGTCACGGTCAGGTCGAAGGGCTCCACGGATACGCCCCGCTCCACGAGGCAGGCAACGAGATGGTCCACCATGTACTTGGTGCTGCCGTGCATGGAAACATGGGGCAGGACCACCGTGTTGCGGGGAGTGCCGCTCACCCACTCCTGATAGGCGTCCATGATGAAGGAGGGGTCGGGATGGATCTGCCCGTGGCTGGGGGCGATCATATCAATGTCCAGAGGGCTCAGCTTGTTCAGGTTCTTTTCGATTTGGCTCCGGAAGGGCATCATGATCTCGGCGAAATAGCGCTTGGCCGCCTCGTACACCCGGCAGCGATCCGTGACGAAGAGATCGCCGCTCGCCAAGTGGGCCCCGAAGAAGTCGCAGGAAAACAGGATCCGGTCCTCCTCGAGGTAGCTGACCATGGTTTCCGGCCAGTGGACCCAGGGGGTGTGCAAGAACTGCAGCGTCCTGCCCCCCAGGGAGACGGACTCCCCGTCCTCCACCGGCAGAAAGGATTCCTCCGGCAGGCTCAACAGGTCCATGAGCATCCCCTTGGCCTTGGGGGTGCAGACCACCTGGGCGGAGGGATATCGCTCCAGCACCAGGGATAGCGAGCCGGAATGATCCTGTTCCGCGTGGTGGGAGACGATATAGTCGATTCCGGAGACCCCGCTCAGCTTGTCCAGCAGCTCGTCAGCCATGTCCGGGTCCACGGTGTCCAGCAGGGCGGTCTTGTCCTCGCCCCGGACCAGATACGCGTTGTAGGAGGTCCCGTCCGGAAGCGGGATCAGGGAGTCGAACAGGCGGCGATCCCAGTCCACTGCCCCGACCCAGTCGATTCCGTCTTTGATGCGTCTTGCCTTCATGATGTATACTCCTTGGTGTATGCTCCCCGCCTCTCCGGGCGGAGAATGGCTAATCCGTGCCGGATCGGCTCACCGGCACCTACCCGCGAGCCAACTGATACAAAACTATGCGTTTACTCTCGTATATTCTTTGACCTAGATCAATACGTTATCCCTGCGGAAAAGGTATGGTTTTTGTAAATATTCACCATGTGAGCAACTCTGCGGTTCTCTTCTATTTGGCGCTGGCGACTTCGTCGCACATCCCAGTGAAACCAGCTACGCTGAGACTACGTCTGTTCCACGGGACAGGCGGGCGGCCTTCGGCCGCACGCGGTGAAGAGTTTTGAACCGCCCGCTCCCTACTGATTTTTTCTATAGAGCCCCTTCACATTTCGCTGAACCCGAAAGCAAGGACGATCCCATGAGGGACAATTCATCCCACGGCCCCTCCAACCGGGGGCTGGACCCCAGGAATCTATCCGACGAGGACATCCTCCAGGCCATGAAACAGATCTCCGGGTATCTGGATATCACCCCCGGAGACTTCAAGGAGGTCTATGGCGTGGCCTACAGCCATGCCAGCAAACGCCTGCTCTCCACTCCGGCCAGCGAGATCATGACCCGGGAGGTACATTTCGTGCGCCAGGATCAGCCGGTGCTTGACGTCGCCGACCTCATGGCCCGTACCGAGGTCGCCGGGATTCCGGTGCTGGACCGAGAGGATCATGTGGTTGGCGTAATCTCGGAAAAGGATTTCATGCGCCGCATGAGCGGTACGGACCAGACCTTCATGGGCCTGGTCGCCTCCTGCATGAGCAGCAAGGGCTGTCCCGCCCTGACCATCAAGGGCCAGACAGCAGCGGACATCATGTCCGCGCCTGCGATAACCGTCGTCCCGGACACCCCGATCCGGGAGATCTTTGCCCTGATGCGGGAGAAACGGATCAACCGGGTTCCGGTCACCGAGGAGGACCGCCTGGCCGGCCTGGTCTCCAGGGACGACGTGCTCGCGGCCCTGGCCTCCTTCCCCGTGGATTTCAGTCCGGAAGGGAGAGAATGATATGGCCTACTGGCGGAAAATGCGCGGCACGACCACCAGCCCGCCCCGGGTGAGCCTCTCCGAGGTCCTCTGGTCCTGGATCGGGGCCTTTCTGGGCATAGCCGCCGTGGCCTGGATCCACGCCAGAATGCTGGCCCAATCCGATCTGGTCATGATCATCGGCTCCTTCGGGGCCTCCGCTGTGCTGATCTACGGGGCCATCCGCAGTCCCCTGGCCCAGCCCAGAAACCTCGTGGGCGGACACGTCATTTCCGCGCTGATCGGGGTGGCCTGCTTCCAGATCCTGGGCGCCTCCATCTGGCTGGTCGCGGCGGTTGCCGTGGCCACGGCGATCGCGGTCATGCACCTGACCAAGACCCTGCACCCCCCGGGCGGGGCGACCGCCCTGATCGCGGTCATCGGAAGCGAGAGCATCCACGGTCTGGGCTACCTCTACGCCCTCATCCCCGCGGGCACCGGGGCGCTGATCATGCTCGTCGTCGCCCTTCTGGTGAACAACATCCCTCACATCCGGCACTATCCCGAGTTCTGGCTTTAGGGGGCCAGCTGAAGCCGCCCTGCACGGAGGAAGGCAGGGTGGGGAGGCCATGAGCCATGGATATCCGTACCAAGCGGATCTACGAACCCGTGAGCGAAGAGGACGGCCACCGCGTCCTAGTGGACCGCGTCTGGCCCAGAGGGATATCCAAGGAGAAGGCCCGCATCGACTCCTGGCTCAAGGAGCTCGCTCCTTCCAAAGAGCTGCGACAATGGTTCGGGCACGATCCGGACAAGTGGGAAGAATTCCGCAAGCGCTATTTCCAGGAGCTGGCGAAACACCGGGAGCAGCTGGACCGGCTCGCGGAAATGGCCCGGAACGGTCCGCTGACCCTTGTGTACAGCTCCAGGGAGACCCGCTACAACAACGCCGTGGCCCTCAAGTCCTATCTGGAGTCCGAAGCCGGCTAGGCCTGCCCTTTACCCACATCCGGCACTCATCCGGCACTCACGGCGCTGTGAGTGCCGGACCATTATACATAACCCGAGAAGATGAAACCTTCGTGTATTCTCCTTTACGGCTTTTTTACCACAGAGATCCCAGAGACCACAGAGAAATGAAAGCTTGAAACGCTGGATGCCATCGGCGAGCCTTCGGACATTGAAATTGATCAGAAGTTCCGTTCCTCTGTGCTCTCTGTGTTCTCTGTGGTGAGTATCTGACATTAACCCTGCACCCACTCTACAGAGTGGGTGCAGGGTTAACTCGAAACGATTGCTTTTTCCTTTATTCTCTATTTGTGGGTAAAGGGAAGGCCTAGTCAACCGTCAGTCCGCAAACAAACCCAATGATCGTGAGTAATCGACCCTATCCAGCACCCTCTTCCCGCGACCTCCTCCAACCTCAAAGAGAAATCAGCCCGCGACGCCGATCAAGCCTTCCCTACCATTCTCCTTGGATCTTTGACATAGATCAATGCCCGGACACTCTTTCACTGACAAGGTGATAACCATATTCGGAAATGAAAAAACAAGGAGAAGAAGCAACCATGCGGACAAAGCCATTTATCCTCACCATCGCGTCCCTGGTATTTGCCGGTCTTGTCTGGGCCTCGGCGGCCTCGGCCCATTGCGACTCCCTGGACGGCCCGGTGGCCAAGGCCGCTGTAAAGAGCCTCAAAACCGGCGACTTCTCCCATGTCCAGATCTGGGTGGGCCAGGAGCAGGAACAAGAGCTACGCGACGCCTACCAAAGGGCCAAGCCCGCCTTCGAGAAGGGGGAGTCCGCCCGGAAACTGGCCAGGCGCTACTTCATCGAATCCGCGATCAGGCTCCACCGCACAGCTGAAAACCAGCCCTATACCGGGGTCAAGCCCGCGGACACCCCCCTCCCGGAGGATGTGGAAGCCGCGGAAAAGGCCCTGAAAACGGGGGATATCGATCCCGCCCTGGACATTCTCAACCAGGCAATGCGGGACGAGGTGAGCCATTGGTTCCAAAAAGCCCTTGAGGCGCGACAGGACAAGAATAAGAGCGTGGAAGCTGGCAGGGAATGGACCGACGCCTATGTGAAGTACGTGATCTATGTCCACAAGCTCTACAAGACCATCAAGGCCGGACCTCCCCACGGAGTGGGCGAATAGGAAACAAAGAACTCCGGAGTATCACGCGTGATGGATCAATCAGCTTCCTAGTGCCGAGATGGTAAGCGAGCCGCTATGCAAACGCGCACCCTCCGCCTCTCGGCGCTGGGTTTTCCATTTTCAGCTATTTTCGTGTTATCGTAACAGTGTTCACGAACCGCAAAGCGCTTCCAAACCGTCCTCAGGGAAAGACGAGACCTTTCCCGAAAGCGGTGGGAATCTCGCAATCCGCCTCCCCACTCCGGAACCGCTCCTTCGCCTTCTCCGTTCCCTCCAGCAGCGACGGAGGCAAAGCCGACCGCGAGCCCTTGGACACCCATCACCCACAGAGGTGATCGGATCAAACCCATAACCCTTTCCCCAAGGCAGGAGGTGTTATGCCCAAAATCGTCATCCTCGGAGCCGGAACCGCGGGAACCATGATGGCCAACAGGCTCTGCGAGAGCCTGCGGCCGGAAATCGAAAACAACGAATGCTCCATCACCGTGGTGGACAAGAACCGGGA